>CAWUJM010000041.1:0-14854 GCA_963922685.1 uncultured Gammaproteobacteria bacterium
ACTCAAACGGGGCGTTATTCTGATCTTGCTCTCCGAGGGCGTCTGCGGCCATGGATGGCCGCAGCCGAGCCCCCAGGACGGGTATTCTGGCGACCCTCGGAGAGCAGATCAGAATAACGCTTGCCAGAAACCTGTGGTAGCAAATCACTACATCAGTTTGAATCGCACCCCTGATCACTTGTTCGGTATCAGTGTATTTGTAAGTCACCTAATATCTTTGTCATAAATCGCTGTGGTCAGGTGTGCAGCCGGGCCTGGTCGCCTTCGGCCTGTAGCCAGGTGCGGCGGTCTGCGGCACGTTTTCTGGCCAGTAACCGATCCATCCGCTGCGACGTATCATCGCCATCGGTCAGTACCAGTTGCACCAGTCGGCGTGTATCCGGGTGCATGGTGGTTTCACGTAGCTGGGATGGATTCATTTCCCCCAGACCCTTAAAGCGCTGGATGTTGATCTTTCCCGGTTTACCGGTCTGCAACCGGGCCAGCACAGATTCGCGCTCTGCCTCATCCAGCGCATAATGGACTTGTTTGCCGACATCAATCCGGTACAGTGGCGGCATCGCGACATAGATGTGCCCGGCCAGTACCAGATCGCGAAAATGGCGCAGAAACAAGGCGCACAACAAGGTTGCGATATGCGCTCCGTCTGAGTCTGCATCCGCCAGGATACAGATCTTGCCGAAACGGCGGCGTGACAGATCCTCGCTGCCTGGATCGACACCGATGGCGACCGCGATATCATGCACTTCCTGCGAGGCCAGAATGTCAGCTGCATCCACTTCCCAGGTATTCAGGATCTTGCCGCGTAGTGGCATCACTGCCTGGAAGTCTTTATCGCGTGCCTGTTTGGCTGACCCGCCGGCAGAATCGCCTTCCACCAGAAACAGCTCACTGCGTTCCCGGTCCGTGCTCAGGCAATCGGTCAGTTTGCCGGGCAGGGCCGGGCCCTGCACAATCTTTTTGCGCGCCACCTTTTTACTGTTACGCAGTCGGGTCTGTGCATGCTGAATCGCCAGTGTGGCGATCTGTCCGGCCTGCGCAGTATGTTCGTTCAGCCACAGGCTGAATGCGTCTCTGATCAGGCCGCTGACCCAGCTGGCACAGCCGCGTGAGGAGAGTCTTTCTTTCGTCTGGCCGGAAAATTGTGGTTCGCGCAGCCGGACTGCCAGCACATAGCTCAGGTTATGCCATACATCTTCTGGTGCCAGCTTGACACCTCGTGGATACAGCTGGCGGAATTCACAGAATTCGCGGATGGCTTCGGTCAGGCCGGTGCGTAATCCGTTGACATGGGTGCCGCCCTGTGGGGTCGGAATCAGGTTGACGTAGCTTTCAGTATATAATTCGCTACCCTGTGGCTGCCAGGCCAGGGCCCAGCGTATGTCAGCCTCCGGTTGTGCGCGGTGCCCGCTGTAGCAGGGGTGTGGCAGGCTGTCCGTTGCTGCCAGTGCCTGTTGCAGATAGCCGGGCAGGCCATCGGTATAGCACCAGGTCCGGGTACTGTCTGCCTGCGTCAGTTGGATCTGTAATCCGGGGCACAAGACAGCCTTGGCCTGCAGGCCTTTTGCCAGTTGGCGCAGGTTGATCGTGGCACTGTCGAAAAAGCTGGCTTCCGGCCAGAAGCGGAGCCGGGTGCCGGTATCGTTTCTGCGTACGTTCCGGATCACTTGTAACCCGCTGGTTTTTGCGCCGCTGGCAAAGGCCATATGGTATTCTTTGCCGTCACGCTTAATCCAGACCTCCAGGCGGGTGGAGAGCGCATTCACCACAGACACCCCCACGCCATGCAGTCCGCCTGAAAACTGATAGTTTTTGTGCGAGAACTTGCCGCCGGCATGGAGCTGAGTCAGAATCACCTCGACACCCGGGATATGTTGTGCCGGATGTTCATCCACCGGCATCCCGCGTCCGTTATCCTCCACCTGCAGAGAGCCATCCGGATAATGTGTGACCCGGATGTTGTGTGCATGGCCGCTGATCGCTTCGTCCACACTGTTATCAATCACTTCCTGTGCCAGATGGTTCGGGCTGGTTGTGTCTGTATACATGCCGGGGCGTTTGCGCACGGGTTGCAGTCCGCTCAGAACTTCGATCGCGGCAGCGGTATAATCGGTGGATGATGGCATGATCGTGGGGCTGGTAGAATCGGGGACACTCAGGCAGGCGCGGCCTGCATTGATCAGGATGAGTTATTGTGACACAGGACACGGTTTCGTTTGAAGTTGCCTTAGCTGAACTGGAGTCGCTGGTGGCCAGAATGGAAACGGGTGACCTGACCCTTGAGGCATCGTTGCAGGCATTTGAACGTGGTATTCAGTTGACCCGCACCTGCCAGCAGAAACTGCAGGAAGCGGAGCAGCAGGTCAGAATTCTGACGCAGAATCATCCGGATGCCCGGCCCGAGGTATTCTGTGATGATGTCTGATGCGGACTTTCAGGCCTTTCATGCAACCTGTTGTGCCCAGGTTGATGCTGCCTTAAAGTCTCATCTGCCGGATCTGACACAGGCACCGCATCGTCTGCACCAGGCGATGCATTATGCGGTGCTGGGCAAGGGTAAGAGAATCCGGCCCCTGATTGTGTATGCTGCAGGCCATGCGGTCGCAGCGGAGCGTGGCTGGTTGCATTACCCGGGCTGTGTGGTCGAACTGGTACATGCGTTTTCGCTGGTACATGATGATCTGCCGGCAATGGACGACGACGATTTGCGCCGGGGGCAGCCAACCTGTCACCGCCAGTTTGATGAAGCAACCGCAATTCTGGCGGGGGATGCCCTGCTGACTCTGGCCTGCCAGATCCTGGCAGAAGCACCGTTACCTGATCCGCAGATCAATCTGTCGATGTTGCATCACCTGCTGCGCGCCAGTGGGACACAGGGCATGGTGGGTGGCCAGGCCTTAGATATTGATGCGGTCGGCAGGCTGGTTGATCTGCCCCATCTGGAACATATTCATGTCTATAAGACCGGGATGCTGATCCGGGCCTGCGTGCAGTTAGGTATGCTGTGTGGCCCGGCTATCACGGATACGGCAGCACAACATCTGGACCGGTATGCAAAGTGTGTCGGCCTGGCCTTTCAGGTGCAGGATGATGTGCTGGATGTGGTGGGGGAGACCCGGAATACGGGCAAGCGACCAGGGAAGGATGCGGCGGCGAATAAGCCAACCTATCCGGCCCTGCTGGGCCTGCAGGGGGCTCGTAACATGGCGCAGCAGCTGGTCCAGGAGGCATTGGCGGAGCTGGCGGATTTCGATGGTAAAGCGGATCCGTTACGGCAGGTGGCGCACTATATTGTGCAACGCGAGCATTAAGGGCATCTCAGGTACGATTCAGACTGATGTGGCCTGACGAACACACTGTCATTCTGCGCGCAGCGAAGCTGCAGTCGCAGAATCCATCGTCAGCGGTGCCAGATTTGTGTAGATTTGGTGGGTAAATCAGGAAGATTCTGCGACGGCAGCGCGATGCTGCCGCGCAGAACGACGTTATTGTATGTGGTGGGTGGGTTCAGTCCGGGTGTGTATGCTGCAGTGCGGACCGGAAATCGTCCCAGGCGAACTGCGGGCCTGGATCTGTCTTACGTCCGGGTGCAATGTCACTGTGCCCGACAATACGTTCCGGTGTGATCAGCGGAAACAAGGCCCGGATCTGCTGCGTAAGCCGGATAAGACTGCTGTACTGCGCCGGTTCAAACGGCACATCGTCGCTGCCTTCGAGCTCAATGCCGATGGCATAATCGTTGCAGTCTGACTGTCCGGCAAAGTATGAACGACCGGCATGCCAGGCGCGTTGATTCAGCGCGACAAACTGTTGTGCTGTGCCCTCGCGCCGGATATACAGATGACTGGAGACCCGCAGGTCAGCGATCCCGGCAAAAAAGGGGTGTGCGGCCGGATCCAGTCTGTTCTGAAAAAAGGCTTCGACAGCATCACCGCCAAACAGGCCGGGTGGCAGGCTGATGTTATGAATGACCAGCAGGCTGACCTGCTGTCCGGCCGGTCGTTCATTCTGGTTGGGGGAAGGCGTCTGGCGTATGTCAGGCAGCCAGAGATCACCAGACAATGGCTGATGTTCTGTATCCATGATGCATAAGGTATTCTGTGCCACGAGACTATAAAAAACGCTCGCCTGCCAGGGCAGTGCGCCAGCGCCGCAGGTCACCAGGTCTGTGGTTGCTTGCTATGGTATTGCTGGCTGCATTTGTGGCACTACTGGTGTGGCTGAAATATTCGGCATCTCAGCCACCGCAGCGCGCGGTGGTGCAGCCGGTACCGACCCGTAAGGCACCGGAACCGGTGCCGCCGCATAAGCCACGGTTTGAGTTTTATAACACCCTGCCGAAACAACAGGTGCCAGTGGCACCCGCTGCACCGGAAGTGGTGGTTCCCGCAGTGCCGTCGGCACCGGTGCGGCCACCAGCAGTGCCAGCCCCCCGGGCTGACGCCCGCTATCGGGTCCAGATCGGCTCTTACGCGCGCGCAGCAGATGCTGAGCGGTTGCGTGCTGAGTTGGCCTTTTCAGGCATTGAAACGCATATTCAGTCGGTGACTCTGGCAGGGGGGAAGACCTATCACCGGGTGCTGGCCGGGCCCTATGCCGGACAGGCAGCTGCGGTCGCCGTGCAGCGTCAGCTGCAGGCGCAGGGCTATCAGAAGCCGCTGCTCCTCAGGCAGCCTTAGTCCGGTCCTGATCCGGCATTGACCACAGTTTTTCCAGTTGATAATAGTCACGGACTGCTGGCTGCATGATATGCACTAGGACGCAGTTCGCATCGACCAGTGCCCATTCGCCTGCATCCAGCCCTTCGTGGCCCAGAATGGTCTCACCGGTCTGTTTTGCCTGTTGCAGAACGGCCTCAGCACACGCAACCACCTGGCGGCGTGAGTTGCCGGAGGCGATTACAAAAAAATCGGTCAGACTGTTGTTCCATGCACGGACATCCAGTACCTGAATGTCCTGTGCCTGGTGTTCTGTCAGCGTGTCGACGATAAGATCGCACAGTGCGGTGGCCTGCATCAGGTTTCCTGGGTTGAAGAGTCAGCTGGGCGGTGGGCTTTGGGGTGCGCCTTATCATACACCTGTGCCAGGTGCTGATAGTCAAGGTGGGTATAAATCTGTGTGGTGTTGATGTCGGCGTGTCCTAACAAATCCTGCACTGCACGCAGATCGCCGGACGAAGCCAGTAAATGACTGGCAAACGCGTGGCGTAACATATGCGGGTGTACGTGGCGTGGCATACCCTGCTGAATCGCCCGTTGCTGTACCATCCGCTGGATGCTGCGCTGACTGAGACGATGCCCCCGCTGTCCGACGAACGCAGCCGTTTCTTCGTCTGCCGCCATCCTATCACGTCTTTCCAGCCAGGATTGTATTGCCTGGTCAGCCTGGCGACCGATCATCACCTGGCGTTGTTTACGCCCCTTCCCGCTGACCTTCAGGATGCCCTGCTGCTGGCGCAGATCGCTGACATTCAGTGCTGTCAGTTCGCTCAGACGCAGGCCGGTAGCATACAATAATTCGAGTATGGCGCGATCACGATAATCGGCAGGTTCCTGGCAGGGCAGCTGCACTAACTGCGTCATCTGATCCACATCCAAGCTGGCCGGTAGTCTGCGCTGCGTCTTCGGTGCACGGACACCGGTGGTCGGATCCTGATGCCCCAAGCCCTGCTTCAGCCGGTATTGATAAAACCGGCGCAGGCAGGATAGCCGCCGTTGCAGGCTGGTTGCACTCAACCCCTGCCGGTGGCTGTCACTCAGATAGCGGCGGATCGGCCCGGATCGGGTGATCTCAGCCAGCGGTGTCTTGTGCCGTTCGCACCAGATATGAAAGTGGGTGAGATCACGCCGGTAGGCTGCCAGGGTGTGCACTGACAGGTGGCGTGTCTGCAATGCCTGCAGAAACTGCTCAATCTCATCCATCCCGGCCATCGTGATACAGTTCCGCTTCACGCGCCTGAAATATAGCGGCCAACTCATGGTAGGCAGCGGTCCAGGCCGCTATGACCTCTTCGGTGATGACCTTGGTACCCAGCACCTCGCTCATCGCGGCAAGTAAGGCATCTGCAACCATCGGGTAGTGTTGCGGTTGCACCTGCGCACCGACGTGTTTCCGGGCAATATGCTCAATCGCATTATTGAGATTTTCCGGCTTATCAATGTGGGTGGCATATGCGATGATCGCCTTCGCCAGTTTGGTTGGTTGATTCTCCGCATTGGCAAACAGGATTTCTGTTTGCGGATATCTGGCAAACAGGATCTCATACATCCGTGTCGTGATTGTTTCTCCCTGCGTTCTGAGCAAAGGCGCGGTACTCTTGACGGTAGCGATCTGTTGAGCAGATAGTGGCATAGTGTGGCTCCCGGAGCAGGTATTCAGGTTCGGGCCGGCAACTTTCAGTTCCGGCATATTGCTATAATACCCCGTTGTTTCAATTTTTCACACCGACTGATGATCTGGAAGATGTTATGCAAAAAATGTTGTTGAGTCTGGCTTTGATGGCAGGTCTGGTGATGGCACCTGTGTACGCTGCCGGTGATGCAGCCGCAGGTAAGGCGAAATCAGCGACCTGCATGGGGTGTCACGGCATGGACGGGAACAGTCCGGCACCGACTTTTCCCAAGCTGGCCGGGCAACATGCAGGCTATCTGTACAAGCAGCTGCAGGATTACAAAAGTGGTCAGCGGGCTAACCCGACCATGATGGCGATGGTGGCCAATCTGTCTGAGACGGATATGCAGGATCTGGCTGCGTACTATGCAGCGCAGACGATCAGTGCCGGGACTGCCGCAGCAGATCAGGTTGAGCTGGGTAAGACGATCTATCATGCCGGTATCCGGGCAAAGGGAATTGCGGCGTGTGCTGCCTGTCACGGGCCGGCGGGTAAGGGTAATCCGCAGGCCGGCTTTCCGCGTGTCAGCGGGCAGCATGCAGCTTATGCGGTACAGCAGCTGAAGCAGTTTGGTCAGGGTGCCCGGGCGAATGACATGGCATCCATGATGCGGACCGTCGCGGCGAAGATGAGTGAGGCTGAAATGCAGGCGGTCGCTGAATATATGCAGGGCCTGCACTGAGGGGTGTCAGGGTGCTGCCTTGATGTTATCGGTTCAGATTAGCACCCGTGATGCTTTATATGCCGCCTATCTGGCCTTTGTGCCGGACGGCGGCATTTTTATTCCTACTGACACAGACTACCTGCTCGGTACCACCCTGTCACTGCGCCTGTGCCTGCCGGAGATGACGACATGGTGGACGACATCTGCGCAGGTTATCTGGATAACACCGGCAACGGCACCTGATCAGGTCGCCGGTATCGGCGTACAATTCACCGGTGAGAACGTTGCACAGATCAGACAGCAGATTGAGCGGCTTCTGGCAGACCGGCTCAATTCAGATCAGCCTACCTATACTCTGTAACACACACATGCTGATAGACTCACATTGTCATCTGGATCAGATTGATCTGACCCCTTACGGGGGTGATTTTTCTACCTTCGTCGCGCAGACACTGGCGTCCGGTGTCGGACATATGTTGTGCGTCTGTATTAATCTGGAGGCCTATCCCGCCATGCGGGAACTGGTCGCTGACTATCCGCAGATCTCACTCTCTGTCGGTGTACACCCATGTGAACAGGACGGGCAGGAACCGACAGCATCCCTGCTGACCGAATGGGCACAGGATCCGAAGAATGTGGCAATCGGCGAAACGGGACTGGATTACTACCACACCAGAGAACATAAGGCACAGCAGCAGGAACGATTCCGCTGCCATATCCGGGCGGCGCGGGCAGCACAGAAGCCACTGATTGTGCATACCCGCCAGGCACCTGCTGATACGATTCGATTGTTGCAGGAAGAACATGCTGCTGAAGTGGGCGGTGTGCTGCATTGTTTCAGTGAAAGCCGGGAGATTGCCTGTCAGGCGATTGAACTGGGCTTTTATATTTCATTTTCCGGGGTGGTTACCTTCAGAAATGCACAGCACCTGCGTGAAGTGGCTGCACAGATTCCGCTGGATCGGCTCCTGATTGAAACCGATTCGCCTTATCTGGCACCCGTACCTTGGCGTGGTAAGCCAAATGAGCCACGCCATGTGATCAGGGTGGCTGAGATGATCGCTGAAGTCCGTCAGATATCATCAGACGATGTGATACAGGCAACCGGAACAAATTACCAACGACTGTTCGGCCCGGTGCATGCACATTGAACAGACGCTTTTCCGGAGGTATATCCTATGGCTATCGTGAGAGAAGTGTTCGGTGAATCATCAGTTGACTGGGTGGAGACACGGGTTGCTGCACAGGATTGTGCAACACAAAGAATGCCAGGGGATCCTGTCAATATACACCAGACTCAGGAGTGGGAAAGTCCGGCTGAAATCTGTGCAATTCGTGCAAAACTCATCGAAGGCGAGCAGAGTGGGTTTATTCATCAGTCGCCCGAAGATATGCTGGCTGAGTTTAAGGCAGAGCTGAAACAAGCGAACTGCTGAAACCCCTTGTTTATATGCTGCTGTTGATCACATCAGCTGACAATTAACCTATATTTTTCGTGAAGAACCAGGAAGAAAACAGTGTCTGATATACAGCAAGTGATTACTGATGCCTTTGAACGGCGGGCTGAGCTCAGCCCGCAACAGGTTAATGTTGATGTGCGGGCCGCCGTGTCAACCACGTTGCAACAACTGGACGAGGGTATCATCCGGGTAGCGGAAAAACGTGATGGGCACTGGCAGGTCAATGAATGGGTCAAAAAGGCCGTGCTATTGTCGTTCTGCATCTCGGATAACGAGGTCCTCTGTGGCGGAGAAACATGTTATTTCGATAAAGTCGCGAGCAAATATGCGCACTATCAGCCGGAACATTTCGCACGAGCAGGTGTGCGGGTGGTGCCGCCTGCTACGGCGCGCCACGGTGCTTATATTGCACCGGGAACGGTGCTGATGCCGTCTTATGTCAATATCGGTGCCTATGTGGATACCGGTACTATGGTGGATACCTGGGCTACGGTCGGCTCCTGTGCCCAGATTGGCAAAAATGTGCATCTGTCCGGCGGTGTTGGTATTGGCGGTGTACTGGAACCGCTGCAGGCAGCACCAACCATTATCGAAGACAACTGCTTCATCGGTGCTCGTTCTGAAATTGTCGAAGGCGTGATCGTGGAAGAGGGCGCGGTCATTTCCATGGGGGTCTATATCGGCCAGTCCACCCGGATCTATGACCGTGCCAGAGATGAAGTAATCTATGGCCGTGTGCCGGCGGGTGCGGTCGTGGTTCCGGGTAATCTGCCTGCAGAGAACGGTAAATACAGCCTGTACTGTGCCGTCATTGTTAAACAAGTTGATGCAAAGACCCGTGCAAAGGTCGGTATCAACGTGCTGTTGCGGGAGGAATGAGTGGCCACCATCCTGTATGGCATACCGAACTGTGATAAGATAAAGAAGGCCCTTAGCTGGCTGACAGAACAGGGAATTGCCTGTCAGTTTCACAACTACAGAACAGCGGGTATTGATGAGCCCAGGCTGCGTGACTGGATGCGACAGGTGGGCTGGGAGACACTGCTGAATCGACGTAGTATGACGTGGCGGCAGGTGCCGGCAGAGGTGAAGGCAGCGATTGACGAGACCAGCGCACTCCGGCTGATGCTGGATGCACCTGCGATGATCAAACGCCCCGTATTACAATATCAGGATCAGCTGCTGGTAGGGTTTGATCCGGTACACTATGCACAATTGTTTACACATGTCTGAGTCCGATACATCCACAACGCAACTGGCGTGTGATCTGGTCGCACGTGAATCAGTCACACCGGAAGATGCCGGTTGCCAGACACTGATACAACAACGGCTGGCCGCCTGCGGCTTTCAGGTCGAGACATTACCATTCGGGGCAGTCCGGAACCTGTGGGCGCGACGCGGACAGGTAGCGCCGGTATTCTGTTTTGCCGGGCACACAGACGTGGTGCCGCCCGGTACCGGTTGGCAGACACCACCGTTTCAGCCCGTTGTGCGGGATGGGATCTTGTATGGTCGTGGTGCAGCCGATATGAAGGGTTCACTGGCTGCGATGGTGACTGCTACCGAACGGTTTGTACAGAGATATCCGAACCATCAGGGCTCTGTTGCTTATCTGCTGACCAGTGATGAAGAAGGGCCGGCAGTACAGGGTACAGCCGAGGTCATCAGAACCCTGCAGGCACGTGGAGAACAGATTGACTGGTGCCTGGTCGGTGAGCCGTCTTCCAGCGAATATCTGGGCGATGTGGTTAAACCGGGACGGCGTGGTTCAATCGGTGGTGAGCTGCGGATACAGGGTGAGCAGGGCCACGTGGCCTATCCGCAACTGGCGCGAAACCCGATTCATCAGGCCGCACCGGCACTGGCTGAGCTGGTTGCGCTGGAGTGGGATCAGGGTACAGAACATTTTCCACCGACCAGTTGCCAGATCACTTCTGTCCGGGCTGGTGCGGGAGCATCCAACGTGATTCCGGGTGAACTGACGGTACAGTTTAACCTGCGTTATTCCACTGCCATCACACCGCATCAGATCAGGCAACGGGTGGCTGATCTGTTGCAACGGCACGAACTGCAATACGAACTGGCCTGGACCTTGTCGGGTGAGCCGTTTCTGACCGAATCCGGAGCCTTATTACAGGCAACTCAGGCCGCGATTCGTGCTGAGACCGGGCGCGCGCCTGTTTTATCTACAGCCGGAGGCACCTCGGATGGTCGTTTTATCGCACCAACCGGTGCACAGGTACTGGAGCTTGGCCCCTGCAATGCGACGATTCATCAGGTCAATGAATGTGTCAGTGTCGCTGACCTGATCCGACTGTCAGCAATCTATGAGCGTATTCTGGAAAATCTGCTGATCCCATAGTGGTGAACCACCACACCCAGAGCTGCCGGTGTATTATTTCAGAATCTGCTGCAGAACGGGTTCCAGAGTCGCCCGGTGCACTTCACCCTGCTGGCGGAACACAATGCTGCCACCGGGGGCTGCCACCAGCGTATACGGCAATGCCTCAAACCGGTTGCCCAGCTCGCGGGCCAGTGTCATTGCCGTCAGATCGCCCAGCAATACCGGATAATTTATGCTGTAGGTATCAGCAAAGGCACGTACCTGTTCCGGATCATCCACCGCGATGCCGACAAACTGTACCTGATCCGCTTGGTATTGCGTCTGCAGGTCAACAAACATCGGCGTTTCTTTACGACAGGGCGGGCACCAAGTCGCCCAGAAGTTGAGCACCAGGACCTGCTCGCGCCACTCGGTACTCAGGCGTTGTCTGCCATCCAGATCAGGATACTGAAATGCCGGCAGATGAGTCAGCTCGGGTGATCTGATCTGATCCGTGCTGTCTGCCGATTCGCGCCACAACCAGCCACTGAGTATGCCGGCGACCAGACCCAGCAGCGCGATACCGATCCAGTGCACCAGTCTCATGGCATCATGCCATGTGCACTGGCCAGAATCTGTGCAGCTCCGACTTCCCCCACCAGATGATGGTCAGGCTGTGCCACACCGGCAGCATTCCAGAAATAAATCGCCGGTGGCGCAATCATGCCCAGATGTGCTGCCAGTGCCCGGTCTGCTGCGTCCTGCCGGGTGATGTCCGCCTGCAGCCAGACAAACTGTGCCAGTTGTGTGCGAACCTGCGGAAACACCTGCTGTTCCATCGTCTTGCAATAGGCACACCAGTCAGCATAAAAATCCAGCATCACCGGGCGTCCGGCGGCCCTGGCTTGCGCCAGGGCCTGTTCCAGATCGGTCACCGTCTTAATGTGCTGAAACAGGTGTTGTTCTGTTGTTGTGGTTGTCTGCATTGCTAACAGACCGCGCAGCGGCTGCCAGGTATGCTTACCACCAGCCGCTGCACCATATAAAAATAACGCACCATAAATCAGGGCAACCAGACCAAGGCCCTGTGCCAGGGTCTGCCAGCCGGAACCAGTCTGACGCCGCAAGACACCCAGATAGGCGGCCAGCCCAACCAGCAGGGCACCCCAAGCGAACAGGATCCAGGCCGGATCCAGATAGGTTGGGCTGAGCCGCTCCAGAAAGCTGATGGCGAGTGCCAGCAGGATGACCCCGCCGACAGCCTTAACCTGCGCCATCCATTCTCCGGCCCGGGGTAGCAGGGCACCGCCACCACTACCAAGTAACAACAACGGCAGACCCATACCGGTGCCGAACAGCCATAAGATCATAAAGCCGGCAAGCGGGTGCTGCGCCTGCGCTGCAAACGCCAGCACTGCCAGCAATACTGGTCCGCCGCAGGGACCGACAATCAGGGCAGACAGCACACCCATCAGGCCCACGCCCCACAGGCTCCCACCCTGACGCTGACCGCTCAATGTCGCCAGGCGGGATTGCCAGGCCGCGGGTACCTGCAGATGAAACAAGCCAAATAACGACAGGGCCAGCAGAACGAATAAGAAAATCGCCGGAACCAGTACCCAGGGCGTCTGCAGACTGGCCTGGATACCCAGTGCCTGTCCGAGGCTCGCCATGATCGCACCCAGCACACCAAAAGTCAGTGCAACACCTTGGGTATAGGCCAGCGACAGACTGAAGGCACGTGCCGGCCCGACCGACTGGCCCAGAATCAGGGAGGACAGGATCGGTACCATCGGATACAGACAGGCGGTGAATGCGACCAGTACGCCGAACCCCAGGCTGAGTAACCAGCCCCAGCCAACTGATGCGGATTGCAGATCGTGCAGCCAGCCGGACTGCGCTGACACCACAGCTGGCACGACAGGCGCATCGGTCGGCAACGCAGGCAATGCCACGCTGAGCACCTGCTGTTGCGGCGGATAACAGATGCCCAGATCTGCACACCCCTGATACGCCACCTGCACCCGCAACTCAGTGATTGTGGTTGTCTGGCGGATCAGCGGAATCTGCAGGCGCAGCGCATCATAATAGGCCGCTACCTCACCCAGCGTGCCATCCGGGCGCACCGAATCCGGCTTGATCTCAGCGTCCGGTAAGGCATAATTCCCCAGAGTCACGCCGGGTGACAGGCTGGTGATCCGTACTTTATCCTGATACAGATAGGTGCCGGGTGCAATCACCCAGTCCAGCCATACATCGGTCCCGGTCGGGCTGTGTGCTGTAACCTGAAATGCCTGCTCCGGTGCCAGAATATCATCCGGCGTACCCAGCCAGGCATCCAGTGGATTCGCCGCCTGTGCCTCCCGGGCTGGGGCCAGCGGGACCAGCAGCAGACTACTCAGTAACCAGGCAATTGCCATGTTCATCATGTTTGATCCATCATCCGGGTCTGACGCAACGCAGACACAATGACCGAAAAGGCCGGATCGGGTTCCGCACCTTCCAGTAACCAGGCCTGCAACTGGTCATCCTGCTGTTGTAACAATTGCACAAACTGCGTCTTCTCCGGCACCGGTGCACGTGCAAACCGATGTTCCAGATAATACCGGAACAGTGCATCCAGCTCTAATAACCCCCTCCGACACTGCCAGCGTAACCGCTGTATCTGTGTCGGCATCGTGTCTGACGTATGATCCATGTCGATACAACAACCCGGTCAGGTATTCATCACGATCGCAGGCACCGGGCTGACCACAGAAGATCAGACCCGGCTGCAACATCCGGCCACCGCTGGCCTGATATTGTTTGCCCACAACTACGAAGCACCGGATCAGATCGCCGATCTGATCCGGCAGGTGCGCAGGCTGCGCTCACCGCTGCTGATCGCGACTGATCAGGAAGGCGGACGGGTACAACGTTTCCGGGCCGGATTCACACGTCTGCCTGCAGCTGCTACGATCTTACAACATTGTCCGCAGGATCAACACCAGGCCGTGCAGATTGCACAGACCCTCGGCTGGCTGATGGCCGCCGAACTGCGCAGTGTTGGCGTCGATTTCAGCCTGGCACCGGTACTGGATATCCAGCACGGGCTGAGTGACGTGATCGGCGACCGCGCCTTTGCAGCCGATGCTGGCACCACAGCCCGACTGACACGGGCCTGGATGCAGGGTACTCGTGAAGCCGGGATGATCAGTGTCGGCAAACATTTTCCCGGCCATGGTGGTGTCACGCTGGATTCACACACTGACCTGCCGACAGACCGGCGCCTGCTCAGCAGGCTCAGAACAACCGATCTGTACCCGTTTCAGCATCTGATCCGGCATGGGCTGGCGGCAATCATGCCAGCCCATATCCGGTATCCGGCCTGTGACCATCAGCCTGCCGGATCTTCCCGCATCTGGCTGCAGGCCATCCTGCGCCGGGAAATGCAGTTTCGCGGGGCAATTCTGAGTGACGATCTCAACATGCGGGCCGCTGTCACCCACTATCCGGATCCGGCAACACGTGCACAGGCCGCCTGTGCGGCTGGCTGTGATGCCGTGCTGATCTGCCACGACCCGGCAGCAACCGACGCGATCCTCGCAGCCCTGCCCGACCCGCCTGATGCGGAGACCGCTCAGCGTCTGCAACGTCTGCAGGGACAGCCGGTAGCATACGACCTGGACACACTACAACAACAACCACGCTGGCAGGCTGCTGCACAACTCGCCCATACACTGTACTCCCCGGCGCATGTGTACGACTCAGACTGATACGCCGCAACCATGCAACTTTATGCTACCAGCTTGAGTGTCAGCATGCCCCGAGTCTGTTATCCGAGGTACGCCATGACGGGAGAACGCTGGTGCTGAGGTCACCACACCAGTCTGAACCGCACCTTGATTCACTTAATGATTGACACCAGATGTCAGCCTGAGTACATTAAGCAGAATAAATTGCCGAGGTGGCGGAATTGGTAGACGCGCCAGTTTCAGGTACTGGTGACCGTAAGGTCGTGGAGGTTCAAGTCCTCT
>CAWUJM010000042.1:0-14616 GCA_963922685.1 uncultured Gammaproteobacteria bacterium
CGCCTCAAAAACCACTTCGCGACGCTCAACCAACTTTTCAGCGGGAATTGCTGAGAATGATTCGTGATGCTTCAGTTCACTATCGGATTGCGGTATACTTGGCCTGTCATGTGATGCGTCAGATACGCAGAATGACACGGTTTGCCGACTCAGTCGTACACTACAGAGAGGGACGCTCGTGAAAAAAGACACTATCCGGGCGGCAGCTGTCTTAGTTGCCTTATCCATGTTAGCGGCAGGTGCTGTGCTGGCGCAGGCGAAATCTAACCAGTTCTGGTGGCCGGAGCAGCTGGACCTCAGTCCGCTCCGGCAGCATAACATTGAGTCCAATCCGCTGGGCAGTGATTTTGATTATGCTGCGGCCTTTCAGGCTCTGGATCTGAATGTGGTTAAGCAGGACATTAACCAGGTGATGACCAGGTCACAGTCCTGGTGGCCGGCTGACTATGGTCACTACGGGCCTTTCTTTATCCGTATGGCCTGGCATAGTGCCGGTGTATACCGTGTGGCAGACGGGCGTGGGGGTGCCGCTGGCGGACAGCAACGTTTCGAGCCACTTAACAGCTGGCCGGACAACGCTAATCTGGACAAGGCCAGACGGTTATTGTGGCCGGTAAAACAAAAATATGGCCGCAGTCTGTCCTGGGCCGACCTGATGGTATTGACAGGTAATGTTGCACTGGAATCAATGGGTTTTAAAACCTTTGGCTTTGCTGGTGGTCGTGAGGACGACTGGGAAGCCGATCGTGTCTACTGGGGTCCGGAAAAGAAATTCCTGGCCGATGAACGCTATACCGGGGAGCGGCAACTGGCACAGCCACTGGCAGCTGTGCAGATGGGCCTGATTTATGTCAACCCGGAAGGGCCGAATGGTAATCCGGATCCGCTGCTGGCTGCAAAGGACATCCGTGAAACTTTTGGCCGGATGGCGATGAATGATGAAGAAACTGTTGCACTGATCGCCGGCGGACATACCTTCGGTAAAGCCCATGGTGCTGCCACGCCAGCTGATTGTGTCGGACCGGAACCGGCTGCTGCAGATATTACTGAACAAGGCTTCGGCTGGACCAGTCGTTGTGGCAAGGGTAACGCAGAAGATACCATCACTAGCGGCTTAGAAGGTGCCTGGACGGTCAATCCGGTACGTTGGACCAGCAATTTTCTGGATAACCTGTTTGGCTTTGAGTGGGAGCAGACCAAGAGTCCGGCGGGTCATGTGCAATGGATTCCGCAGGGTGGTCAGGGTGCTGGTCTGGTACCGGATGCCCACGATCCGGCGCAACGTCATGCGCCGATCATGCTGACCACTGATCTGGCACTGCGTTATGATCCTGCTTACAGCAGGATTGCCAGACGCTTCCGGGATGATCCGCAAGCCTTTGCAGATGCCTTTGCCCGGGCTTGGTTTAAACTGACCCATCGGGATATGGGGCCACGTGCCCGTTATCTGGGTTCTGAAGTTCCGGCAGAACAACTGATCTGGCAAGATCCGCTGCCGACGGTGGATCATCCGCTGATAGATCGGCGCAGCATCAGAAAGCTGAAGGCCCGTATTCTGGATACCGGATTGAGTATCCCTGCTCTGATCAGAACCGCCTGGGCCTCAGCAGCCAGCTTCCGCAGCACGGATATGCGCGGTGGTGCCAATGGTGCGCGAGTGCGTCTGGCACCGCAGAACGAGTGGGCAGCTAACAATCCGCAGGAGCTGGCGGAAGTGCTGGCCGCACTGGAAAAGATTCAGGCCGATTTCAACCGCCGGGCGCGTAAGCAGAAGGTCTCGCTGGCTGATCTGATCGTACTGGGTGGTGCTGCAGCGATAGAACAGGCGGCGCAGCAGGCCGGATACAAAATCAGGGTGCCGTTTAAGCCGGGTCGCACGGATGCTTCAGCAGCACAGACTGATGCTGCTTCGTTTGCGGTGCTGGAGCCGAAGGCGGACGGTTTCCGCAACTATTACGCAGCGGATAATGATCGTTCACCGACCGATATGCTGGTCGAACGGGCGGCTATGCTGGATTTGACGGTGCCGGAAATGACCGTGTTAGTCGGTGGGTTGCGTGCCCTGAATGCGAACACCGGACAATCCGCTCATGGTGTTCTGACCACACGTCCGGGCCAGCTGACGAATGATTTCTTTGTTAATCTGCTGGATATGTCGACCCGCTGGCAGAAGTCGGCCAGTGTCCGTGGCCTGTACGACGGTCTGGATCGTGAAACCGGCGAACTGAAATGGCAGGCGACACCGGTGGATCTGATTTTTGGTTCACATTCCGAGTTGCGTGCGGTCGCAGAAGCGTATGCAGCAGATGATGCGAAAGAACAGTTTGTTCAGGATTTTGTGAATACCTGGGTTAAGGTAATGCAGGCTGACCGGTTCGACCTGCGCTGAAAGTGCCGGGGTTCCTGCGCGGCACACAGGAACCCCGCAGTGGTTATTTCTGACGCAGTGCCAGAAATATCGGTTCACCCTTACGCTGGATCAGGATCGCGACTGATTTTTTATCTTTGCTGGCATCCACCTTATCCGTAAAGTCCTGAACGTTCCTGACCTTCTCACCGGCGTACATCCGGATAATATCACCGCGTCGCAGACCGGCTGCACGTCCCGGCCCCTGCTTCACCTGCCGGATTAACACCCCGCCTTCCTTCAGCTTCGCGCGTTTGCGTACCTCTGTGCTGAGATCCACGACAGATAATCCCAGCACATCAATACGACCAGTACCGGCCACTTCCGGATTGTCTGACAGCTGGCCGATCTTAACAGTTTTATGTATTGTCCTGCCATTACGTAATATACTGATCTGCACCTGTTCATTGACCCGGCTGGCACCTACCATCGGCGGTAATGCGTTTGAGTCGAGGATCTTCTGCCCGTTAAAGGTCAGAATAATGTCGCCTGCCTGCAGACCTGCCGCCGCTGCCGGTGTGTCTGGTAATACCTTGGATACCAGAGCGCCTGTCGGCTGATCCAGACCGAAAGATTCTGCCAGATTACGATCCACATTCTGGATCAGCACACCCAGATAGCCCCTCGACACACTGCCATTCTCACGCAACTGATCGGCCACACTCATCGCCAGTTCAATCGGAATGGCAAACGACAGTCCCATAAAGCCGCCGGTGCGGCTGTAGATCTGCGCATTAATTCCGATGACTTCGCCGTCCAGATTGAATAAAGGCCCCCCCGAATTGCCCGGGTTGATGGCCACATCTGTCTGAATAAACGGTACATAATTTTCGCTTGGCAGGCTGCGCCCCTTTGCGCTGACGATACCAGCTGTTACTGTGTAGTCAAAACCAAAGGGCGAACCGATCGCCAGCACCCACTCACCCACTTTGAGCTGGCTGCTTTTACCGATATTGACTGTCGGCAGATCGGTGGCCTCAATCTTGATCAGCGCAACGTCACTGGCTTCATCACTGCCGATCACCTTCGCAGCAAAATAGCGCCGGTCATTCAGTCTGACTTCAATTTCATTTGCACCGGTCACGACGTGGTGGTTGGTCAGGATATAACCATCGGCAGAGATAATGAAGCCAGAGCCCAGCGACTGACCACCGCGACGCGGTGGACGTCGGCGAGGATCACCTTTTTCCATGAAATGGCGGAAAAATTCGTGAAACGGGCTGTTTTCCGGCAGGCCCGGAATATTGAAAGACTCTGGTGCTCCTTTGTCAGTATCCGTATCGGCAACTTCCAGTTTATGCCGGGTACTGATATTCACCACCGCCGGGCTGTTTTTTGCCGATAATTCGGTGAAATCCGGTAGCTCCCGTGCCAGGCTGGTCGTGGTTGCCCAGAATACCAGACTCAGTATCAGTAGCAGACTGTGTACCCAATGCCATTGCGGGTAGCCTGCTGTCAGGCGACCTGGCAACATGTGTTGCCCTGATGGTCTATGCTCTGGTATGCGGTGCTGCACAGGTTGCCACATGATCTTGATCTCCCGAAGTAAGTTTAGCCGATTGATGTTCCGGTGTTGTTCATCCCGGAACGAGTGCCGTGTCTGACCAGACGGTAGTCTGGCCGGTTCCGTGTGGCGGTATAAAAATTGTCGTGCCACCAGTTTGAATCGCCCCCTTTTTTTAAGCTGGTGTGCTCAGCACCAGCGTTATCCGGTAATGCTGATACTGAAGTTAACACTCAAAGTTGACGATATTTTCTATGGTGCCGCTCTTTTTCAATAATGCCGGCCCTTCGGTGCCAGGCATGAACTATATGATTGATCCGCTACAGCGGATCAATCTGCCGCATATCAGACGGCTGATCGCGCAACAACGTTATTTTGTGTTGCATGCTCCGCGTCAGACCGGCAAGACCACTTGTCTGATGGCCCTGATGGCCTATCTGAATAAACAGGGTGATTACCGGGCACTGTACGCGAATATTGAGAGTGCACAAGCGGCCCGTGAGGACGTGAAACACGGCATTGATGCTGTCGCAGAGTCTGTTGCGTCTGCGGCAGAAGTCTATCTGGAAGACCGGTTACTGATTAACTGGCTGGCAGACAATCGTCAGCAATATGTGCCTGCTTCTCTGCTGCGTACGATGTTGCAATACTGGAGTCAGCAATCCACGCAGCCCACAGTCCTGTTGCTGGATGAAGTGGACGCACTGGTTGGTAATACCCTGATTTCAGTTCTGCGTCAGATTCGAGGGGGCTATACGCAACGCCCGAAGGCCTTTCCGGCTTCCATTATCCTCTGCGGTGTGCGTGATTACCGGATTCAGTCCGGTGGCCAGGATATCATCACCGGCGGTTCTGCGTTCAATATCAAGACCACCTCACTGCGTCTGGGCAGTTTTACCCGGCAGGAAGTGGAGACCCTGTGGCAGCAGCACACGCAGGAGACCGGGCAGTCATTTGCGGAGACGATCTTTGCGGAATTATGGGCAGATACACGTGGCCAGCCCTGGCTGGTGAATGCGCTGGCCCGGGAGCTGACGGAAGAGATGCCGCATCTGGCAGACCGGCGGGTACCGGTAACGCTGGAAGATTACCGGACTGCCCGGGAACAACTGATTCAGTCCGGTGTGACCCATCTGGATCAGCTGACAGATAAGCTGAAAGAGCCACGGGTGCAGCATGTTATGTCAGCTATTTTATCCAGTGCTGATGACGAAGCAGATATCCCGACGGATGACATCCGGTATGTCACTGATCTGGGACTCATCACCGCCTGGCCGGACACACAGATCGCTAACCGTATCTATCAGGAAACCATTCCACGTGCCCTGATCTGGTCGAAACAAACGCGGATTACCCATCAGCAGCACTGGTATCTGACACCGGAGCACCGATTGGATATGCCGCAGCTGTTGCAGGCGTTTCAGCAGTTCTTTCGTGAGCACAGTGATGCCTGGATACAACAGTTTGATTACAAAGAAGCCGGGCCGCAGTTGTTACTCCAGGCCTTTCTGCAACGGATTGTGAATGGTGGCGGGCGGATCAGCCGGGAATATGGTCTCGGACGCAAACGTACGGACCTGTACATTGAATGGCCGGTAGATAAACAGGTTGATTGGCATGGTGAGACTCAGCGGATCGTACTGGAGCTGAAGATCCGCTATCGTTCACTGGAGGCCACCCTGGCAGATGGATTGCCACAAACTGCAGACTATGCCAGCCGGTGTGGTGCGGATGAGGCACACCTGCTGATCTTTGATCGCCGTACGCATATCGCATGGGAAGATAAAATCTGGTGCGATACCGCAGACCAGAATAATCGCACCATCACTGTCTGGGGTCTGTAAGCCGGGAGGTGTTCTCAATTAAGCCAGATCATATTGAGTTCCGATGAGTATCGCTGTAATTTACCTTAAATATTTTCCCGAATAGGAGGATTAAACAATGAGTCATACAGTAAAATTAAGTGTTGCGAAGCTGGTTATTATCAGTAACGTAAGTTTGATTCTGGGTTGCTCAGAAATTAATGATCTGCCACCTGGCAAAGATTTGCAAGTCAGTGCTTTTACTGATACCGATTATCCTCAGATAGAACCTGCCTACAATTATGATTTCGGCCCACCTGTTGCAGCAGATATTTTATCTGAAGATCCGAGTGCCTACCAGCCGACTTATACGAAACGTTACTTTACCTCCATATTCGGGCCACGATATAAATCTGTGTCCAGTAGTAATGTAGGGTATTTCGATTTCCATCAGGGCATGGATTTAGATGCTGAAGTGAGCCATAATGGTAATAACTATAATAAAGATAATCCACCTGCTATATTGAGCCGTTGTGATGGTGAGATATCCGAAATTACAGAAGGGCCGGATGAAGAGTTAGAAAAAACCGATGGAGGCCGCTGGGTGGAAGTAGGCTGTAATCAGGAATTTAATGGTAACAATTGGGGGCCTGTCTATATGGCTTACCGACATCTCAAATCCATTACTGAGGGTCTTAAGAAGGGCGATAAGATCAGTAAAGGTGATATTATCGGGATAATGGGAGAGTCTGGTCATACGACAAATGTACACCTGCATTATAGTGTGATGCGTCGCAATGAAGGCAGGCGGATAAATGTTAATCCTATGCGGACGTTTGACCCGAAGGCAACGCCACACTTACATAGTTTTCTGAATGATGATGTCGAAATTTCTCAGTTGTATCATGCCCGGAATACAGCCTTGTTACGTGTTACTGTGCCACACCAGCAAACAGCATTACGTGCATTGACTGTTTCTCTGGAAGGACATGACTATATAAGAACCTATGACTTTGAAAAAATTAGCAAAGATGCCGGAGACCAGCGAGATCAGAATAATTATGTGAAGGGTTTAGCGTTATTTGCTTATTCTTACAACCGGGGTCAAAGCGGCTATACTCGTTATCTCAGTACACGCAATAGTATGCCCCAGGCCTACCCTGCAAGTACAAAAAACCCGGCGGAAAACCTGAATCCTATACTCAGTAATGGTTTAAATACAGAGCCTGCATATAATCTGGATGTTCTGGTGAGTGATTTGCCTGATGGTTTCAGTATGTCTGATCTTAAGATAGAGCTTATTGATATCTATGGGTATGGTGTATATGCTTATGGCGATGATGCTGCAGGGCACAATTCGGTGGTATTTTCTCAGATCAATGCGGAAAATGATGCTGCCGAGGAAGCTGAGGATGGTACTATGAATTTAGAAAGTAGTGATCTGGCTTTGGGTCAGGATAATTCAAGGGGCAAGCAGAAAGTAGGTTTGCGTTTCCCGAGTGTTAAACTACCTAATAGTGCAAATATCCACTTGGCCTATATCCAATTCAGCGCAGATGAAACCAATGCTGAAGAAACTCATTTAACTATCCATGCAGAAAACTCAGATGCTTCTACTGAGTTTACAACTAACGATTTTAACATCAGTCAACGGAATACGACAGACGAACATATTCAGTGGCAACCTGAAGCATGGAACACAAAGGATGAAATTAGTGTTGCACAAAAAACCCCTGATTTGACAGATATCATCCAATCTGTTGTTAATCGCGAAGGCTGGACAAAAGAAAGTGCCTTAAGCTTTATTATTTCTGGTACAGGCAAACGCGTGGCTGATGCTTTTTCCGTAGATTACGGGGGTAGGAACACCCCACACCTGTATATTGAATACAGTGAAAGTAAGCTATTAAATGCCCTGCAAAGAGTGTGGAAGAAGATTTGTCCTGAGGGGGTTGATGAGTGCTTGTGAAGAGAAAGTGGTAGTCAGCCCACCACCTGGTGGAAAGTGCGTAATTTCAGTGATTCACTGGAATTACGCGCTACACACAACAACGTCATTCTGCGCGGTACTATCGCTGCCGTCGCAGAATCTTCCTGATTTACCCGCCAGATCTACGCAAATCCGGCACCGTTGGTGATGGATTCCGCGACTTCGCTACGCTCCGCGCGGAATGACATATGAGGCCATCCGGGAAGATCGGCAAAAATAGTCTGTTTAACAGACTTGTGCGTAACTAAAGTTATTTATATCTGTTGTGCGGCAGTGGGTTTGCAGTGCGCACCGGTTGCACTGTGGTTGTTTTTTGCAGCTGTGCTGTGCATGGTGCACTATCAGGGCATGATATTCCTGATACAGGGTCGTTTGTGCCGGCAGGTGCTGTTCCATATAGGTGCGTAGCTGTTCGTAGGGTTCGTCTCCGCTTGCCAGCCCGTAGCGCGCCAGCAGGCGGCGGGTGTACAGGTCGATAATAAAGACGGGTCGGTTCAGGGCATACAGCAGGATGTCATCAGCTGTTTCCGGGCCGATGCCGTTCACCGCGAGTAATCCGGCCCGTGCTGTTGCCAGCGGCTGGGTTCGCAGTGCGGCTATGCCGCCTTGGGCTTCCAGATAGAGGCACAGGTGTAACAGGCGTTGGGTCTTGATATTGTAGTATCCGGCGGGTTTCAGGTGAGCTGCCAGCAGTGTTGGCGGGGTCTTCAGTAGTACGCTGCTGTCTGTCAGGTCGGCTTGTTTCAGGTTAGCAAGTGCTCTGGCTGCATTCTGCCAGCGGGTGTTCTGCGTCAGGATTGCGCCGATCGCGATTCCAAATGCATTCTCACCCGGCCACCAGTCGGGTTGCGGGCCATACGCGGTGCGTAACTGGTGATACAGAGCGAGTGGCGTTGTTTTTTCACCCGAGGCCATGCGGGTTTTGCCGGTGACAGGATGCGACGGTCAGTACGACACCATCTGCTCCGGTGACCTGAATCTTACTACCCGCCGGGCAATCCGTGCCCTGAATCTTCCAGCGCGTATCATCGACCTGGATCTTGCCTTGTCCGTGTCGGATCGGTGCCTGCAGGGTGAAGATACGCCCGATATATTGTTCCCCACGCCGGTTCAGGCGGGGCTTGTCGGTCTGAATCGGGTGTTTTTCCAGCCAGTAGCGTACGAGCAGGATGCTGCCGAGGCTCAGGGCTGCGTAGCTTAACAGTTGTACCTGCCAGGGCGGGTCAAGTGCCCCGGACAGGATGCCGACTGCGATGGCAGCGAGTCCCAGCCAGAGGAAGTAGATGCCGGGCGAAAAGACTTCCAGCAGTATCAGAGTCAGCCCGAGTAGTAGCCAGTGCCAGTAATCCAGCTGGCTCAGCCAGTCCATCAGGTCTTTTTGCTGAAGGTTTCCCGGGCGATTTCACCAATGCCTGCCAGTGAGCTGATCAGGCTGGAGGCCTCCAGTGGCATCATAATGATCTTCTGGTTGTCAGCAGATGCGACGTTCTGCAGGGCTTCGGTATATTTCTGGGCAACAAAGTAGTTCACGGCGTTAACATTGCCTTCGGCGATGGATTGCGAGACGACATGCACGGCGCGGGCTTCTGCCTGTGCCTGCCGTTCACGCGCTTCTGCTTCGCGGAATGCGGCTTCTTTCTGTCCTTCGGCCTGTAAGATCGCGGCCTGTTTTTCACCTTCAGCTTTTAAGATTTCTGACTGACGTTGTCCTTCTGCCTCCAGGACAGCGGCGCGTTTGTCCCGTTCTGCCTTCATCTGCCGGCCCATCGCTTCAATCAGATCGCGGGGTGGCGCAATATCTTTGATTTCAACCCGGGTGACCTTCACACCCCAGGGTGCGGTGGCATCGTCCACCACGTCCAGCAGACGGGCATTGATATGATCGCGCTGGGATAACAGTTCGTCCAGGTCCATCGAACCCATCACGGTACGGATGTTGGTCATCACCAGATTCAGGATCGCCTGATAAATGTCGTTGACTTCATAGGATGCCTTTGCGGCATCCAGTATCTGGAAGAAGACGACCCCGTCAACGGTGACCATCGCGTTATCGCGCGTAATCACTTCCTGAGAACTGACATCCAGCACCTGTTCCATCATGTTTTGTTTCTGTCCGATCTGATCAATCACCGGAATAATCAGGTTCAGGCCTGGTTGCAGCGTTCTGGTGTAACGACCGAAGCGTTCTATCGTATATTCCATACCTTGTGGCACCCGTTTGGCACCCAGTACCACCAGCACAACAACCAGGCCCAGCAGGGCAATGATCACCATATCCATCACATAAACTCCTTATATTTTTTCAGGTTTCGCCGTCAAGAAATGAGCGCAGTTTTTCGGAACGGGTCGGATGACGCAGTTTGCGCAGCGCCTTCGCTTCTATCTGGCGTATACGTTCCCGTGTCACCTCGAATTGTTTGCCGACTTCCTCCAGAGTATGGTCGGTCTGCATGTCGATGCCGAAACGCATCCGCAGTACCTTTGATTCACGCTCGGTCAGCCCGGCCAGTACATTGCGGGTGGCCTCACGCAGGCCTTGGGTCGTGGCGGCTTCTACCGGAGAAGACAGGCTCTGGTCTTCGATAAAATCACCCAGATGTGAATCCTCATCATCGCCAACCGGGGTCTCCATGGAGATCGGCTCTTTCGCGATTTTCAGCACCTTGCGTATCTTGTCTTCCGGCAGATCCATCCTGACAGAAAGTTCTTCCGGGGTTGGATCTCTGCCTTTTTCCTGAATCATGTGCCGTGCGATCCGGTTCATTTTGTTGATCGTCTCAATCATATGTACCGGAATACGGATAGTGCGCGCCTGATCGGCAATAGATCGGGTGATGGCCTGGCGTATCCACCAGGTTGCATAGGTGGAAAATTTGTATCCGCGCCGGTATTCAAATTTGTCCACTGCCTTCATCAGGCCGATGTTGCCTTCCTGGATCAGATCCAGAAACTGCAGACCACGATTAGTATATTTTTTGGCGATAGAGATCACTAAGCGCAGATTTGCCTCAACCATTTCTTTTTTGGCGCGTCGCGCCTTGGCTTCGCCGAGTATCATCCGGCGATTCGCATCTTTGATTTCAGCAATCTGCAGACTACAGGTGTGTTCAATCGCAATCAGAGCCTTCTGGCGTACCCGGATCGCATCACCCTGTGCTGCCAGTGGTTCTGCCCACTTATCTCCATTCCGGCTTTGTTGATCAACCCAGGCCAGGTCCGTTGCCTGACGTGGAAATGAGGTGATGAAGGCTTTGCGTGGCATACCGATCTGATCCACGCATAGTGACAGGATCGCACGTTCCTGCTCACGTATCTGTTGTATTATTTCCCGCAGTTGCTGGTAGAGTCTGTGTAATAAATCGGGTGCCCAGCGTAATTCCATAAAGGCTTCGGCACAATTGTCTGCTGTGTGTCTGAGTGCCGCGGTGTCAGTCGGTTGCGCATCGCGTGTTTGTTGCCAGCGTTGATAAGCAGTCTTTAACGCTTCTATATCGCGGGCAATTTCTGTGGTATCCGGGCCGCTGTCTCCGGGCTCGGCTGTGTCATCCGGCTGAGTGGATTCCGGCATCGGGATCGTATCACCAATGTCAGGCAGTCTGAAACCGACAACGACGTCGGTGAGCTTTTTTTCTTCGGCAACAATGGCGGCATAATCTGTCAGTATCTGATTCATTGCGGGTGGAAAGGTTGCTAAGACCTCGCTCATCTGTGACAGACCCTGCTCAATCCGCTTCGCAATGCGTAATTCATCCCGGCGGGTCAGTAGTTCCACTGTACCCATCTCACGCATGTACATCCGCACCGGATCGGTTGTACGCCCGAATGCGCTGTTGACGCTGGCCAGGGCAGCAACGGCTGCTTCGGCTGCTTCGTCATCTGTGACAGTATTACCAGACAGTGCCTGGTCATTCGGATCCGGAGCATGTTCATGGACAGTGATACCCATATCATTGATGACCCGGACAATATCTTCTATCTGCTCCGGGTCAACCACATTGTCCGGCAGATGGTCATTGACTTCAGCATAGGTCAGAAAACCTTGTTCCTTACCTCTGGCGATCAGTTCACGAAGCGAATTTTCCTGCTGCTGAGCTGAATTCATGGACATCCCTGCGAAATTAGAGAGCACTTCTGAAAGCGTTGCTTTGCAGAGGTGCCCCGAAGCTGTGATTTAACTTTCCTAATGTAGCATGTTACCCTGGAAACGGGTAGGCGCACCCGGCATTTTTTCATGCTGGTGCTGCAGACAGGATGTTTTCCAGTACAAAGCCCTCCCAGCTGTCGCCTGATTTCGGGTGTCCGGGTAAGCTGTCATAGTTGCTGATCTGCAGCAGACTGTGCATCAGGCCACTGTCGCGCAGATAGATCCTGGGTGATTTCACCAGACGCTTGCCGGTATTGTTGCGCCAGGGGTAGCCGTCGTACCAGAAGGTCCGGATAGTTGCTGATGGTCTTATTGGTGACCCCAGGCTGCGCCCCAGACTGGTATGATTCAGTGGCTCACCCTGCAGATTTGCCAGCATGGTCCAGAACCGGCGCAGGGTTTCTGCCGGGATGCGTGGTGAGAGGATTAGCTGATGAACAAGTGGATTAACAAAATGGAGGTAGTGGGTCACACTTGTTGTTGGGCATGAATATCTATACCAAATTCCAATTTATTAATCAGTAGCCCAATTACGGTGCCATGTAAAATTTCAAGTTTTGAAAAACAAATAGTTTGAGCACGTAAACTGAAAAATTATAAAAGCAGTAGTCATACGATATGGGATTGCAAATACCATCTCATATGGGTGACAAAATATCGTTATGATGTATTAGAGGGTCGTGTTGGTCTTAGGTGTCATGAACTATTGAGAGAGATAGTGCGTCACAAAGAAATGCATATCTACGCTGGTTCAGTCAATAGAGACCATGTTCATTTGCTGATAGGAATTCCACCGGCGTACTCAAGGCCCTGATGTCGGGTATTTATGCTGCCCATCTGATTGCACACCAGCGCATACAGTCTGTCTCTCTGCAGGCTGCTGCCGACATATACCAGAAATTTCTGAGTGAATGGATGGCGCACGACATGGCGGCCCTGCAGGGCATCCGCTGGTACCAGTCCCTGCATACTGCCGGGGAGCCTGCGTCGGCCTGAAGCGCACCCGGGGGAGTACCTGAAATGGCCTGATTATGCTATGATCTGAGGGTTTAACTAACTTTTTTCAGGAGACAGACGATGCGTGCCTTTGAGAATGCCAGATGCTTTTTTAATTCATGTGAGGAACCGGCGGGCTGGGCTAAGTGTGCGCCCTACGTTGCAGAAGGTGCAACATTCCGGGCACAAAGTGAACCCCTGGTTGATATCACCACAGTGCAGGGTTATTGCGAATGGATGGCAGCGTTCGGTCGCAATACAGTGCCTGGCGCACATTATGTGCTGCATGCCTCAGCGTATGATGAAGCGAAGCGCGCAGCACTGTTTTTTGCGACTTACCATTGTACTCACACCGGCGAAGGTGGGCGCCTGTTCCTGCCACGCATAAGAGCACACAATCTGATTATGTGTATACCCTGAAGATGAATACAGAGGATAAGGTCGCCAGTATGGTCAAGATCTGGAATGCACCCTGGGCAATGAAAGAATTGGGCTGGATGTAACACAGGTTCTGGCGTTAACGTGTTTTTATCTCAGGAGTTTGTCATATGAACCCACTTAAATCTCCCTGGTTAACGACCCTGGCGGGTGTGTTACTCGCGGTCGTCATCAGTCTCATTTCCGGGCAAACAGGTACGGGTCTTGGCCTGATGGTCTGGCTGCATGTGATCTTCGGCATTATGTGGATTGGTCTGCTGTATTACTTTAATTTTGTCCAGGTTCCCGGGGTTGCGGAAGCACTGCAGGACAAAGACCCGGGCCCGGCAGCCATCAATAAGTATATTGCACCGAAGGCACTCTGGTTTTTCCGCTGGGCTGCGTTGCTTACCTGGCTGACAGGTGTTAGTGCGCTGGCACATCTGGGAGGCGGTATGTCGGGTGTCTGGAGTGCCTTTCTGTTTCAGGATGGCATGGCACTGATCGGCATTGGTGCTTGGTTGGGTACGATTATGTTGTTTAACGTCTGGGGCCTCATCTGGCCGAATCAGAAAAAGATTCTCGGCATGGTGCCGGCAACGGCAGATGAAATTGCCAGGGCCAAAAAGGTGGCCCTGTATGCTTCACGTACCAACACGTTGTTATCCATACCCATGCTGCTGAGTATGGTGGGCTATGGCCATGGCGGTCTGTTGCCATTCTGAGCTCTGCGACCGGATAAAAAAAGCCAGCGGAAGAAAACTTCCGCTGGCTTTTTTTATGTCTGTATCCGATTACAAATGCTGCGTCGGATCAAAGATAAAAATATGCTCACGAAAACGAGGATCGGCGCGTAGCACCGCTGATTCCGGCATCGGTAACGGATCTGCCTTCCAGATAGCAGCTTCAACCGACTGGTCAAAGATATGTTGTCCGCTGGATTCGCTGATCATCACACTTAATACAGAACCTGTCGCCCCCAGACGCACCTGTACACGACAGGTCAGCCCGGTCATGCCCGGCGGACGCAGCCAGTAACGCGCCACTTTCTGCTGTATCAGCTGACTGATGCGCACCACTTCAGCCTGCTGCTGCACAGCAGCATATTGTGCCTGTAGTGCCCGCTCCCGCTCTGCTGTTTCACGTTGACGCGCAGTTTCTGCACGTTGTCTGGCTGCTGCTTCTGCCTGTCGACGGGCCTGTTCTGCGGCACGCTGTGCCGCTACTTCTGCCCGACGCTGCGCTTCCGCGCGTTGCCGGGCCGCCTGTTCGGCTCGTTGTGCTTGTGCTTCTGCTGCGGCCTGTTGTTCTTTCTGCCTGGCTGCCGCCCGCCGGGCGTCTGCCGCTGCACGTGCT
>CAWUJM010000043.1:0-14483 GCA_963922685.1 uncultured Gammaproteobacteria bacterium
CTGATCTTGCTCTCCGAGGGCGTCTGCGGCCATGGACGGCCGCAGCCGAGCCCCCGGGACGGGTATTCTGGCGACCCTCGGAGAGCAGATCAGAATAACGCTTGCCAGAAACCTGTGGTAGCAAATCACCACATCAGTTTGAATCGTACCCCTGATCACTTGTTCGGTATAAGTGTATTTGTAAGTCACCTAACCCGTCAGGCGGTGTTGATGATCCAGATAAAAAATCAACGCCCAGCAAAAAATGATCGTACTCCAGGAGGTCAGGGTCAGCTTATCAAAAAAGGCAACGACCAGCATAAAGATCAGATAACCGAATGCCAGTGTGGCCAGATGATATTGTCGTTCAGTCAGGGTATGTGGCGGTCGGTATAACAGTCGTAATGCCAGCAGCAGCGGCCACAGCAGGATACTGATGAACAGGGTCAGGGCCGGGATACCCATGCCACTTAATCGGTCCAGATATTCGTTATGCGGATGTTGATATAACACGGACTCATTTTCAGTAAAGCGATGCAGGTACGGATCAATCACAGCTGGCTGCAGATTTTTTGTATAACCGACACCGAACCAGGGATGATCTGCGCTTAGCTTCAGGTTGGCCTGCCAGAGTTCCAGGCGGGCAGCATTACCTGCCGTATCCTGGATGGATAAAAATCGTTTGAATAAATCATGCTCAGTCAGGGTTTCAGCAGACAGGATCAGTACACAAAAGGTAGCAGCGATCTTAAAAACATGGTTTTTTTTCAGAAAGAATACCAGAATACACGACATGATCAGCAGTGCCAGCCAGCTGGCGCGCGTTTGTGAAAAGATCACAATCATTAACATCCCGAGCGCAAGGGTCAGCGCTGAATAACGTAGCCCACGATGTCTGGCACAATAAAAGATCGCATAAAATACCAGGCTGGCAAATAAGGCGAGTTGTGAAAACGGAATCGGGTTATAGGTCCAGGACACTCGTGATCCGTTGGTATGACTGAGTGATGTCTTCCACCATAATGCAGTAGAAGCTTCATTAAATGCGAGCCGGGTGAACGAGTCATATAAGATCAGGCCAGCCAGCAGGGCACAGAGCAGATAGATATAAACCCCGGCCTGACGATGAAAGGCTGACACACCGCTCCGGAATAAAAATATTCCGATCGGTACACAAAAGGCGGCATATAAGACCCAGCGGGATCGCCTGAACGCATACCAGAAATCTTCCAGCTGCAGATGATAAAGATTAATCACCTGATACAGCACAAAATATACAATCAATAAGATAAAAAAGCCACGATATGGCTGCACAATGGTCTGGAATACGGGTTTGTAGCAGATGAACAGGCTAACCGCAAATAACAGAAAGAGCAGGTTGATGGTGTTATAGGCTGCCTGATTGAAAAAAATTGATAACATAGCCAGGCAGGCAAAGATCAGGGTCACATTTTTTACGATGGGCAGGGGTAACATCAATTATGAACTCATACCTGTTGCCTATATGGGCTGGGCGCCTGATCCGGCCGGGTCTTAAACCGGCGGTGCATCCAGTGGTATTGTTCCGGTGCCAGACGCACCCACTGTTCAATCAGGTTCTGCAGGCGTTGCGAATCCTGTTCAGGTTGTTGCGGAAAACCGGTTAAGGCGGGCTCAATCATCAGGCGATAGCCGCCGGTGGGCTGGCGCAGTGTGACGCAGGGTAGTACGGGTGCGCCGCTCAGTCGTGCGAAACGAGATACCGTGGTATTCGTTGCTGCCGGTATGCCGAAAAATGAAGTAAATACATGGTATTTACCCGCATAATCCTGGTCTGGTGACAGCCAGACTGCCTTATTGCGGCGCAGCATTCGTAAGGCCTGACGCGGTTGATCACGCGGTAATGCTGCTTCGACAAATGCCTCGCGTTGTGTCCGGATCAGGTGTTCCAGCAAGGGGTTCTCGTGCCGCCGATATACCGGCATAACCGGTGCGTGTGGTAATAACAGGCGGCCACATAATTCAATAGAGACCATATGCGGTGTGAACAGAATCACACCCCGTCCCTGTCTTAAGGCAGCCTGCAGATGTTCTGCACCTGTCACATCGCACCAGGGCTGCAGGCACCGTTCCGGCCACCACCAGGCGATCAGGCATTCCATCAGGCCCATGCCGACTGAAGCCGCATACTGGTGTGCCAGCTGTGACCGCTGTGCTGCAGATCGGTTCGGAAAACACAGTTGCAGATTCGTCTGCACAATCTGTCTGCGGCGGCGGCTCAGATAAAATAACAAGCCACCAATGCCTCGTCCGACTGCCATCAGGGGTCGGTAGGGCATCCAGGCGAGCAGGCGTAACAGGCCGAATCCAAGCCAGACACCCGCATAGCGCGGGTGTCGGAAAGGCACCTCCGGTCTGGTTGGTGTCATGTGGCTGCCCGGGTACGCTGTTGTTGGCGGCGACTACGATCCTGTACCTTGCCGACCAGCTGACCGCAGGCTGCTGCCACATCATCGCCGCGCGTCTTACGAATCGTGGTGATGAATCCGGCTTGCTGCAGGTGTCGCTGAAATGTCAGGATCCGTTCCGGTGATGAGGTGCGGTACGAGGTGCCCGGAAACGGATTAAACGGAATCAGATTGATCTTCGAGGGTACCTGAGCCAGTAACCGGGTCAGTTGCCGTGCCTGGGCTGGTGCATCATTCACCTGGTCCAGCATCACATATTCCCAGGTCACCTTACGCCGCCTGTCATCTGCCACAAAGTCGCGGCAGGCGGGTATCAACTGTTCCAGTGGATATTTGCGGTTGATCGGCACCAGCTGGTCGCGCAGGGCATTGTCCGGGGCATGCAGCGACACGGCCAGACTGATATGACTCGCTTCACGCAGCCGATACAGTGCCGGCACGATGCCGGAGGTACTCAGGGTGACCCGGGTCTGACCCAGCATATAGGCCAGATCGTCCGTCATCAGGTTGATCGCACGTACCACAGCGGCAAGATTTGCCAGCGGTTCACCCATGCCCATCAGCACCACATTGGTCAGTGTTCTGCCCAGCCGGTGCCGCGCCAGCCAGACTTGTGCGATCAGTTCGCCGACAGACAGGTTGCGGTTAAAGCCTTGCTGAGCGGTTGCACAGAAGGTGCAATCCAGCGCACATCCGACCTGGGATGAGACACACAGGGTACCGCGTCTGGCCTCCGGGATGTGCACCATCTCAATCCGCTGTGCATCCGGCAGTTGCAGCAACCATTTTGTGGTACCGTCCAGCGCCGGTTGCTGGAACACGACCTCCGGCAGCAGTACCTGCGTCTGTTGCTGCAGTGCCGAGCGCAGTGCCTGTGGAAGATCGGTCATCTGTGACACATCCGTCACGCCACGCTTGTGGATCCAGCGGATCAGGTTGCGTGCATGAAACGGACGTGCGCCCAGCTGTACCATCAGTGCCTCAGCGGCAGTGCGATCCAGATCCAGCAGGTTTGGCAGGTCTGACATCACTCAGCGGGTGCGGGTGCAGATACCTTCAGGAAAAAAGAAGGCAATTTCGGTTGCAGCAGTGTCTGCTGCATCTGAGCCATGCACTGCATTTTCGTCCACTGTCTGCGCATGATCTGCCCGGATGGTACCGGGTGCTGCTGCCTGCGGATCGGTCGCGCCCATCAGGGCACGATTTTTCGCAATCGCATCGTCACCTTCCAGTACCTGAACCAGCACCGGCCCGGACGTCATAAACTGCACCAGGTCGGCAAAAAAAGGCCGTTCCCGGTGCACAGCATAAAATTCACCGGCCTGTTCAGCTGTGAGGTGCAGCATACGTGCGGCGACAATGCACAGCCCGGCCTGTTCAAAGCGCTGGCAGATGTCGCCGATCACATTTTTTGCCACCGCATCCGGTTTGATGATGGATAGGGTACGCTGTTGTGCCATAATATTTTTTCACCTGCAAAGCAATCATGAGCCCCGTGTGTCACGTGGAGCACGAAAAACCAGTTATTATAATATGAGACATGCTGACAGATCGCTGATTCTGGAACATATTACTCTGGGTGTCCTGTTATTTCGCCGTGACTGGTGTGTCGCTGCACTGAATCCGATGGCCGAAACGATGCTGGCAATCAGGGCACGCCATGCTGTCGGGCAGCCACTCAGTGCCCCGGTCCGGCTGGGCAGTCAGCCACTGCTGCCACTCCTGCAACGGGTTGTGCAACAGGGACAGGCGGTGCGGCAACGCAGCGCGGTCCTGATAGCAGCAGACCGCTCTGAGCTGACGGTTGATTACCTGATCAACCCGCTGGAAGAAGCGGACTACCCGGTCTTATTAGAATTGCAGCAGGTTGATCGCCAACTCCGCATCTACCGTGAAGCAGAGTTGTTCAACCAGCAGATCGCCAGCCGCGATCTGGTACGTGGCCTGGCGCATGAAATCAGAAATCCACTCGGCGGCCTGCGCGGTGCAGCCCAGTTACTGGCGGCAGAAGCCCCGACACATCACGACTATACTGACATCATTATCCGGGAGGCGGATCGACTGCGAAGTCTGGTGGACCGGATGCTCGGCCCGGCCCGGCCTGAGCAACACACCGTCGTTAATATCCACGCCATTCTGGAACATGTGCGCCATTTAGTTCTGGCCGACACCGACACCCATCTCCACATCGTACGTGATTATGATCCGAGCATCCCGGAGCTGACCGGGGTTGCTGATCAGCTGGTTCAGGTGGTACTCAACATTATGACGAATGCGGTACATGCACTGCAGGGTCGCGGTCAGATCACGTTACGCACCCGTGTCACGCGTAATTACACGTTGCGCGAGCAGCGTCACCGTCTGGTGCTGCAACTGGATATTATCGATAATGGCCCCGGTATTGCGCCGAAACTGACAGATACATTGTTCCTGCCGATGGTGACTTCGGGCCAGGGTAGTGGGCTGGGGCTCTCTATTGCCCAGACACTGATGGCACAACACGGTGGCCTGATAGAATGTCAGAGTGAACCGGGCAATACCACTTTTTCCATCCTGTTGCCACTGACCACCTTGTGACGGGCGCGATTCGGGATTCAGATTGATCTAAGTGCCAGCGTTATCCGGTGATGGCCCTCCGAGGTACGCCATAAACCCGTCCGTGGGGCTTGGCTGCGGCCGTCCGGGCCGCAGACGCCCTCGGAGGGCCATCACCGGATAACGCCTTTCAGTGAGGTGGCACGATCACCTGCGTGGCTGCTTTCAGGATGACACTGCGTCATTCTGCACAAGGTTGCAGAATCCATCCGGGAATGCTGACACTGAGGTTGACACCATCAGGTTTCATGGCTTCGGTGCACCAGTCCACATCAGTTTGAATCGCACCATCTTGTGACAATACAACACACTGTCTGGATCATTGAAGACGACGCCTCTATACGCTGGGTACTGGAGAAGGCCCTGCAGAAGGCCGGACTGCAGGTCAACCTGTACGCCACAGCTGACAGTGCTTGGCAGGCCCTGCAACAAATCCGACCGGATGTGATCCTGTCCGATATCCGGATGCCGGGTATGGATGGCATCAGCCTGCTGGCAAAGATTCAGGCCGCCTGGCCGGAACTGCCGGTCATCATCATGACGGCACATGCTGATCTGGATAATGCGGTTTCCGCCTACCATGGCGGTGCCTTTGAATATCTGCCAAAGCCGTTTGATATCAACGATGTGATTGCGCAGGTGCAGCGTGCCTGTCGCCAGCATCAGGCAGCTGCACCTGCAGCAACAGACATTGTCAGCCCGGTTACAGCTGGCCTGATCGGTGCTGCACCAGCGATGCAGGCAGTGTTTCGTGCCATCGGCCGGCTGGCCCGTTCCAACATCACGGTGCTCATACACGGCGAATCCGGTACTGGCAAAGAACGTGTCGCGCAGGCTCTGCACCGGCACAGCCACCGGTCGGATGGCCCCTTGATTGCACTGAACATGGCGGCGATACCGCACGAACTGCTGGAATCCGAATTATTCGGCCATGAAAAAGGCGCCTTTACCGGTGCGCACAATCGTCGCCAGGGCCGCTTCGAGCAGGCCCGGCAGGGCACGCTGTTTCTGGATGAGATCGGTGACATGCCAGCTGCATTGCAGACCCGGTTGTTACGTGTCCTGTCCGATGGTGAATATTACCGGGTTGGTGGGCGCGAAGCACTGCAGGCAGATGTACGTATCATTGCCGCTACGCATCAGAACCTGCAGCAGCAGGTCGAACAGGGTGAATTCCGTGCCGATCTGTACCACCGGCTGAATGTGGCCCGCATCACCCTGCCGGCACTGCGTGAACGCACTGCAGACATCCCACATCTGCTGCAACAGTTTCTGCACAATGCCGGGCGTGAACTCCGGGTTACACCGAAGGTGGTATTGCCGGAAACCCTGCTGGTGCTGCAACAGTACGCCTGGCCAGGCAATGTACGCCAGCTGGAAAATATCGCACGCTGGCTGACTGCCATGGCTGCCGGTGATGTCATCCATCCGGAAGATTTGCCCCCCGAAATGCAATCTGCTGACAGTCCGCAGATATCCGGCTGGCAGCAGGCACTGCGTATCTGGGCACAGGATCGCCTGGCACAGGGAGACACAGCCTTGTTGCAGCAGGCTGTACCCGAATTTGAAACGGTATTGCTGGAAACTGCTCTCGCTCATACCGGTGGACATAAGCAGGCAGCTGCACAGATTCTGGGTTGGGGACGTAACACCTTGGCTCGCAAGATCAGAGAGCTTGGTCTGGAAGTGACATCTGGTCAGCGCGCTGTCTGTCGAGGTGATGGCGTGATGTCAGGATGATGATTTCAGTCTGATAAAAACGATTCCGCACGAAACCAGTATTGTACTGGTGGTACCTGTTTGACAATGGTTATACAGAGGGGTATAGACTATAATATTAGTCTTTAAGGTATTTAATGCCTGATATGATGGTCATTTCAGTGATGAGAGATGAGGAATGGCAAAACAACGTGTTTATTCCCGGTATGCGCAGGACGCTGCGACATTACTGGGTGAGCAGATCCGGTTGCAGCGTAAGCAGCGTTGCTGGACAGAGCAGAATCTGGCTGATCGGGCAGGCATAGCCAGAGCCACACTACAAAAGATTGAAAAGGGTGCCATGGGTAGTGCTGTCGGTCTGGTATTCGAGGTTGCTGCTCTGGTTGGCATACGCTTGTTTGCGACAGAGCACGGTCCTCTGTCCCGGCATATTGAGTATACGCGAGATAAGATGGCACTTTTACCACAGCGTATCCATATGCCCCGCAAAGCGGTGCAGGATGATTTCTGATACTGCCGGAGAAGCGTTCGTCTGGATATGGTTGCCGGGTGAAACAGAACCGGTGGTGGCTGGTCGGCTGACAGTAGATAAAGAGCATCTGGTCTTCAATTATGGGCAGAGTTACCTGGCACGTCTGCGCGATCAGCTGCCGGTCATATCGATTTACGCGCCTGAACTGCCGTTACAGGCCGGGGTACTGCCTTTGCTCGAAGGGCTGAATATGCCAGGCTGTATCCGGGATGCGGCTCCGGATGCCTGGGGGCGGCGTGTGATTATGAACAGCAAACTGAAAGGTGCAGGCACAGACACTGCCGAACTGGATGAACTGACTTATCTGCTGGAGTCCGGTTCGGACCGGATTGGTGCACTGGATTTTCAACGTTCGCCCAGCGTGTATGAGCCACGGTCTGTCAGGAATGTCAGTATGGCCGAATTGCTGGCTTCAGCTGAGCGGGTTGAACAGGGTATGCTCTTAACCCCTGAACTGGATCAGGCATTGTTCCATGGCAGCTCAATTGGTGGTGCGCGTCCGAAGGCACTGATTCAGGATCAGGGTAAAAAGTACATCGCCAAATTTACTTCCAGTAGCGATCTGTATAGTGTGGTGAAGGCAGAATATGTCGCTATGCGACTGGCCGCGCTGGCCGGCCTGCAGGTTGCGCCGGTACAGCTGATTCAGGCAGCGAACAAAGATGTATTGCTGATAGAGCGCTTTGATCGTCTGCCCCGGCATGGTAGCTGGTCGCGCAGGGCGATGGTGTCGGCGCTTACGTTATTTGGTCTGCACGACATGATGGCGCGTTATGCCAGCTATGCTACCCTGGCAGAGATTATCCGTTACCGTTTTGCTGAGCCGAAGCGCAATCTGCGTGAATTATTTACCCGGCTGGTCTTCAATGTGTTGTGTGGTAACACGGATGACCATGCCCGTAATCATGCGGCTTTCTGGGATGGTGAGGCACTCACACTGACTCCGGCGTATGATATCTGCCCGCAGGGCCGTACTGGCAATGAAACTGCGCAGGCGATGCTGATTGCCGGCAATAATAATCTCAGTCAGCTCAGAACCTGTCTGGCAACGGCGAAAAATTTTTTGTTGTCCGGTGAAGAAGCACGCGGGATATTTGCGCATTTACAGGCAACTATAGAGCAACACTGGCAGGCTGTCTGTGATGAAGCTGAACTCAGTCAGGTTGATAGAGCCCTGTTGTGGAGAAGACAATTTCTCAACCCTTATTCGCTGATTATCGAATGAGGTCGTTTTTAATGTCCTGTGGTACGGGTACAGTCCGATCGGCAGGCTCTGAAAAGCAGTGGAAATATGCGGATTGATAGTGTCACGCAACAGGCAGCTGATCTGCGCGCCGGTATCTGTTCCAGTGTTGAACTGACGCAATATTATCTGGCACGGATCCGGCAGCTGGATGGTGCCCTGAACAGTCTGATCACGGTGACTGAGGATATCGCACTGTCGCAGGCTCAGGCCGCAGATGAGCGGCTCGCAACCGGATCAGCCGGGCCGCTGACCGGAATTCCGGTAGTGCATAAAGATGTATTCTGCACCCGGGGGGTCAGAACCAGTTGTGGCTCGCGGATGCTGGACAACTTTATTGCGCCGTATGATGCGACAGTAGTCAGCCGGTTACAGGCGGCAGGTTGTGTGATGCTGGGCAAGGCGAATATGGATGAGTTCGCGATGGGCTCATCGAATGAGACCAGCTTCTACGGGCCGGTGCATAATCCCTGGTCTGCTGATGCTGCGCCAGGTGGTTCTTCCGGTGGTTCGGCGGTTGCTGTGGCGGCGCAATTATGCGCCGCCGCGACTGGCTCTGATACCGGGGGTTCAGTGCGTCAGCCCGCAGCCCTGACCGGTGTCACCGGACTGAAGCCGACCTATGGCCGGTGTTCGCGCTGGGGGATGGTGGCCTTTGCATCGTCGCTGGATCAGGCCGGGATACTGGCACACAGTGCGCAGGATGTGGCGGCCCTGCTGCAGGTCATGGCTGGATTTGATGCACAGGATTCAACCTGTGCCGAACAACCGGTACCGGATTATGCTGCCGGGTTAACGGGCGATCTGCGCGGGTTGCGGATCGGCCTGCCGCAGGAATTTTTTACCGACGGGCTGGATGCTGAGGTTGGTGCAGTGGTGCAACAGGCAGCTCAGGTGTATGAGTCAATGGGTGCGACGCTGGTGGAGGTGAGCCAGCCAGCCAGTCAGGCGAGCATTCCGGCCTATTATGTGATTGCGCTGGCGGAAGCATCATCCAATCTGTCGCGGTATGACGGTGTGCGTTTCGGGCATCGCAGCACACAGACGGACGATCTGGCGACTTTATATGCTCACTCCCGGGCGGAAGGGTTTGGTACGGAGGTGAAACGGCGCATTATGCTGGGCACCTATGTGCTGTCTGAAGGCTATTATGATGCGTATTATGTGCAGGCGCAGAAGGTTCGTCAGCTGATCGCGAACGATTTTCAGCGGGTATTACAGGAGGTGGATCTGTTGCTTGGTCCGGTCACACCGTATGCATCATATACGTTGGGCGCATGGCAGCAGGACCCGGTGCAGATGTATCTGGGCGATGTGTATACGGTGCCGGTCAGTCTGGCCGGATTACCGGCACTCAGTCACCCGGCTGGTTTCACACAGCAGGGTATGCCGGTCGGGGTACAACTGATCGGTAACTACTGGGCTGAACCCCGCCTGCTACAGGCGGCACATCAGTATCAGGGTGTGACTGACTGGCATCAGCAGGCACCTGATCTGAGTCGGATCGGATGATGCACCAGGAGACACAGCCGCTGCCATACTGGCGTTTATCCAGCTTTTATGTGTTTCATTTTGCCATTCTTGGTGTCGTCCTCCCCTACTGGGGACTGATGCTGCAGGAACGCGGGTTTGACGCGCAGTCTATCGGCGAGCTGATGGCAATTTTGCTGTTGGCCAAGATTATTGCACCGAACATCTGGGGCTGGTTATGTGATCATGTTGGCCATCGTATCTGGCTGATCCGGCTGGGTGCCTTGTGTGCGCTGCTGGCTTTTATCGGTTTGTTCCAGGTGCATACCTTCTGGCTGATGGCTGCTGTGATGCTGACCTACAGCTTTTTCTGGAATGCAAACCTGCCCCAGTTTGAGACTCTAACGTTTCATTATTTGCGTGAGCAGGCTGCCTTGTATACCCGCATCCGGGTATGGGGTTCGGTCGGCTTTATGCTGGCAGTGATTTGTCTCGGCTGGCTGATTGATCTGTATGGTGCTGAGATTGTGTTATGGGCCGTTCTGGGTCTGTTCTTCTGTTTGTGGCTGAGTACCCTGATTGTCGCAGAGCCACCTGCAGTACCGCATCCGCCGGATACGGTAGCCCTGTCACAATTGTTGCGCCGCCCGGTGGTCTGGGCATTTCTGGCCGCGATTTTTTTATTACAGGCCAGTCACGGGCCTTATTACACCTTTTATACCATTTATCTGGAAGGCTATGGTTATACTAAGACGTTGATCGGACAGCTGTGGGCACTGGGTATTCTGGCTGAGATTGCGTTGTTCTGGATGGCGCATCATGCATTGGGTCGCTGGTCAGTCCGGCGACTGCTGATCGCCAGCTTTGTGTTGACCGCATTACGTTGGGTGATGATTGCATTATTTCCGCAATCTCTGACTAATCTGGTGCTGGCGCAGTTGTTACATGCGGCCAGTTTCGGCCTGTTTCATGCGTCAGCAATCCACTGGGTACAACATTATTTTCCCGGACGCCTGCAGGGGCGCGGTCAGGCACTGTATTCCAGTGTATGTTTCGGGGCTGGCGGTGCGGTAGGCAGCCTGGTCAGTGGCTATGTGTGGGATGATCTCGGTGGTCAGCTGACCTTTCTGCTGGCAATTGCGCTGCCATTACTAGCGGCGATGCTGATTGGTACTGTCATGCGCGTTGCGGATATGCCGGCCTTTGGAACGCGCTGATCCGCGTCAGCAGGCGCTGACAAATCTGCAGCAGGTATTGCAGGGGCGGGCACTGGATCAGGTGCTGGCGGTACCGAACAGACTGAATGCGCGTGATCAGGCATTTGCGACTGAACTCAGTTACGGGTTGTGCCGCTGGTACCGCCAGCTGGACGCGCTGGTTGCGCGTTATCTTCGGAAACCCTTACGGCGTAAGGATCAGGTTATCCGGTGCATTCTGTTGCTGGGTGCGTATCAGCTGTTATACAGCCGGGTACCGGATCATGCGGTGCTGGCAACCAGCGTGGCACTGACGCGGCATCTGGCAAGGCCTTGGGCAGCCGGGCTGGTGAATGGTGTGTTGCGTCAGCTACAGCGTGAGCTGAAACATGGGGCCGGGTTGACTGAGGCGGCACCGGCACTGCGTTATGCGCAACCGGACTGGTTTGTGGCGCAGATGCAGGTGGCCTGGCCGCAGGACTGGGCGATGATGCTGGCTGCATTGCAACAGCGCGCACCGATGACATTGCGCCTGAACCTGCGCCGCCAGAGTCTGCCGGATTATCTGGCGGCACTGCGGGTGGCCGGGATGTCAGGCACCGGCATTCCGGCGGTGCCGGGTGCGGTGGTGCTGCAACAGCCGGCAGCGGTCGAACAGATTCCGGGATTTGCAGCGGGGATTGTGTCCGTACAGGATGCGGGAGCGCAACTGGCCGCCCAATTGCTGGATGTGCAGCCCGGCCAGCGTATTCTGGACGCGTGTGCGGCACCCGGTGGCAAGACCGGACATATCCTGGAACTGGTGGACAGGGCGGAACTGATTGCGGTGGATCAGCAGGCAGATCGCATGGCGCGGGTCACAGACAATCTGCAGCGCCTGAGATCATCTGCACATTGTCAGGTGCAGGATGCGAGTCAGCCACCATCAGACTGGCTGCAACAACCGTTTGACCGGATCCTGCTGGATGTGCCCTGTTCGGCGACTGGTGTGATGCGGCGTCATCCGGATATTCGTTTATTGCGCCGGGCCGACGATATTCCGGCCCTGGTGCAGCGTCAGGCCGCATTGCTGAGTGCTATGTGGCCATGCCTGAAGACGGGCGGTAAGCTGCTGTATGCGACCTGTTCAGTCCTGCCGTCCGAAAATCAGGATCAGATCGCGGCCTTTGTGCAGCAACATCCGGATGCACAGCCCGTGTCGCTGCCGTCGATCTGGGGGCATGCGTGTTCGGTCGGGCGGCAGATCTATCCGGGTGAACAGACGATGGATGGGTTCTATTACGCCTTACTGACTAAATCGGAAAAATGATCATAGCCGGCACTCAGCGGACATGACGTGCCGTCCGGTAAAGTCAGTGCTACTGCTGGTGCCGCAGTGATCTCACCGATACAGGTCGCAGGCACGGACAGGTCACGGGCGATCTGTTGAATTCGTGGCTGATCGGTACGGGCAGCAGTGAACAGAAGCTCATAATCATCACCTGCCCGGATCGGCAGCTGCCAGTCCTGCGTCTGAGTCACATACGCCCGGACTGGTGCAGACAGTGGCAGGTATTGTGCCTGAATTTGTGCTCCGACCCCGCTGGCAGTGCACAGATGCCGCAGATCGGTGCCGAGACCGTCTGATACATCTATCGCAGCATGTGCGATCTGGCGGAGTGCACAACCCAGAGCGATGCGTGGGGCAGGGCGGTCCAGTCGGGTCTGCACGCAGGCCTGAGCTGCGGCACCAGGCGAATCCTGTTGAGCAGAGAGTGCAAGCCCGGCATCGCCCAGCGTTCCACTGACATACACCGCATCGCCGATCCGGGCACCAGCGCGGCAGACCGCCTGCCCGGGTGGTACATAACCGTGTGCCTGTACCGTGATACTGAGTGGTCCGCAGGTGGTATCGCCGCCGATCAGCTGGACCTGATAACTGTGTGCCAGGGCACTGAAGCCCTGCATAAAGCGAGATAGCCAGGAATGCCATGTGGCATCCGCCGCAGGTAGGGTGAGGCTCAGAGTGACCCAGGCAGGTGTGGCACCCATCGCAGCCAGGTCACTCAGATTGACTGCAAGTGTTTTATGTCCCAGATCTTCCGGGACAGCATCGGGTACAAAATGACGACCAGCGACCAGCGTGTCCATACTGACTGCGAGCTGTTGTCCGGACGGAATCTGCAGCAGTGCACAGTCATCGCCGATCCCCAGAATCACATCGTCACGGGCCGTGGTGGCACTGCGGAAATAACGTCGGATCAGGTCAGATTCACCGGCCATCAGGCCCGGTTCCGGTGTTTCTGCGGGCGTAACACCGGAACCGTTTTGTCCGGTACGCCATGCACAAAATGATGATCCTGCCCGGTGCCATATCGTTTGATCTTCAGCGCAGAACTTCGCGCAGGCTATTCGCTGTCAGCACACGTTGCGACCAGCATTGTAATGTTGCAATATCTGCTCGCGCTAACTGGTGTCGTATGTTATCGCTTAATGCCGATGTACCAAACTTTGTCTGTAGTAAACCCGACAGAATCTCGGTGATTCCGGTCTGACGGCCCTCCTGGTGGCCTTCCTGACGGCCTTCCTGACGGAATCTTTCAGCAAATGCACTCATGTAGGTGGCCTCCTCCGGATAGCGTTGGGTATATTCACGGCGTTCTGCCTCTGTCAGAGCACCGTAGATATCAATAAAATCAAGATATTTTGCCAGCTTCCGCTGGTCTGGCTCCAGTTTGCACAGCCGTCGCGTGGCGTGTGCATAGACTTCAAGCCGACTGACGCCGGTATAGTCCATGTTCGGCAGGTTAACGCAGGCGGCAATATTGTCTGCGTTCCGGTATTGCTGATACGGCAGGCGTGGTAAATCGCAGGCAATATATTCGAAGTTGAGATATGTCCTGTGCTCGCTGCCGAGCTGCAGTGCCGCAGCATAACGACCACGGCGCAGAAACACCACCACCGGTACGATCCGGTCAGTTTTGAACATATCGGCCAGATGCAGACAGTAATGGGCTAAACGGTGGATGGAAAAGCGTGTCGGGTCCGTCTCTTCTTCCAGCACAAATAACAGGGCTTCACGTCGCTGGTCCGGCCAGTCGACCAGCAGTGGACAATCCAGCTCGTGATAATTTTCACCCAGTCGGTCCTGTAGTTGTTCCTGACGAACCGGGGTAATCTGAGCGGTTGCATCAACATACCGGGCTTCCGACGGTGCAAAAAAGCGTAGTGCCTGCAATGGGTAATCAATGAACAGGTTTTTGAAGTTCTGACAGCAATTCCCGCTGCGATAGAAACCCCCAATAAAAATAAGGGTTGTAGGG
>CAWUJM010000044.1:0-14245 GCA_963922685.1 uncultured Gammaproteobacteria bacterium
GTTGCACCACTGCACTCAAACGGGGCGTTATTCTGATCTGCTCTCCGAGGGCGTCTGCGGCCATGGATGGCCGCAGCCGAGCCCCCGGGACGGGTATTCTGGCGACCCTCGGAGAGCAGATCAGAATAACGCTTGCCAGAAACCTGTGGTAACAAATCACCACATCAGTTCGAAGCGCACCTCTGATTTGTTAATGCTGAACACCATGTCGGGTGTGATTCAAACTGATATGCGGGTTAATATGACTGTATCTGTCAGACCATTAACCAGATGTGTTTCGACCGCCACCTGCGGTGCGGCAACACCAGCCACAACGCGACATAAGGTTCGGGCGAGGCTCATGTCAGCTATCTGAAAAAACCAGTTCTGTCATTTAACTCACGTGTAAAGCAATTTTACAACCTAAGGCCTGAGCAATTCTGGCCACTGTCGTAAAAGAAGGGTTACCTTCCGGGGAAAACATCTGATGTAAATGATCACAGGTCAGCACGTGCAATCACACTCAGCACATGCACAATCCAGTCCGGGTCATCCTGGCATTCTTCCAGACAGGCCTCCAGATAAAGCCTTCTGTCTTCTGCTGTTTTAAGGTAGTCCGCAGAATCCCAGACTGTTGTGCTAATGGCCATCATCCACCTCACTTTGCAGCTGATTAACCAGATTTTTCGCACGATTAATATCCGCAGCCTGAGTACTTTTATCACCTCCGGATAATAAAATCACCACGCTGCCACCGCGCCACGTAAAATATATCCGGTAACCGGGACCGTGAAAAATTCGTAACTCACTGACACCCGAATCCAATGACCGGACATCATCTGTCTGCAGCCACCGCCAGGTGTCATCATTGTTATCAACCTGTCGCCATGCCACCATACTACTCAGCCTGTGCTGGCTCACTCCGGGCCTGGCGCAATCGCTGGCTGCACCTGTGGCTCAGCTCAGCGCAGATGCTGCTATTGTAGACCGTCAGCAACAACAGATACAGGCCAGCGGTGCTGTCACATGGCAGCATCCTGACCTGCACCTGCAGGCTGACCGGTTCATCTATCACCTGAGTGACCGGTCCGGACAGGCGCATCAGGTCCGCTATTATCTGCCGACGACAGCAGCACGCGGCAATGCGGTGCAGGCCACGCTGCAGGATGACAGCCGCAGCCATTATCAGGACATCAGTTACACCACCTGTCCGCCGGAACAGCCTGACTGGCAGCTGCAGGCAGAACAACTGATGCTGGATCAGAAGATCGGCTGGGGCACAGCACACCATGCCACGCTGCGCCTGCGGGATGTACCGGTCGCCTATACACCCTGGCTGCGTTTTCCGCTGGACGACCGTCGGCACAGCGGCTTTCTGCCACCGGACGTGGGCTATTCTGACGCCGATGGTGTCCGGCTGAAGATACCCTACTATCTTAATCTGGCACCGCATTATGATCTGACGCTGGAGCCTGTCATGCTGAGTCGTCGCGGCCTGCTGCTCGGCAGCGAGTGGCGTTTTCTGACCCGCACGACACAGGGCGAAATACAGACCGGTTATCTGTCACATGACCGACAGTATACGGGCGACAGCCGCCGACGCAGCTACCTCTCCTGGCGCAGTCAGAGCCGCTACAGCCCGCAACTGTACAGCCGACTTAATCTGAATTATGTGTCAGACAAAGATTATCTGACAGATTTCAGCGACACCCTGTCCGCTACCAGTACGACCCTGCTGCCACGTTCCGCCGAGCTGGGTTATCAGACTGACAACTGGCACCTGCAGGCCCGGCTGAACGCTTATCAGCGACTCAATACCCGTGCTCAGCCGTACCGTATGCTGCCACAGATCACCCTGCACAAACGCGATACCAGCCAGCAGAATCAGCTGCAATACCATCTGGACGCCGAGCTGGTACGGTTCGATCAGCCTAACAAAACAAAGATTGCAGGCACCCGTCTGGATATCGCACCCGGTATCAGCTGGCCGCAGCAAGCCAGCTATTATCACTTCACACCGCGACTCGGCCTGCGTTATACCCGGTACCAGCTGAATCAGGCACCCCGCCACCGGGATCGTTTCAGCCAGCATATCAGCCTGGATGGCGGCCTGTCCTTCGAACGCCCGTTCACATATCGCGGCAGGCCCGGCCTGCAGACACTGGAACCACGCATTCAGTATCAATATGCCAGCACAGAAAATCAGGATAACCTGCCGGTCTTTGATACCTCAGCCCGGTCGGTCAGTATCCGCCACCTGTTCCGGGAAGGCCGGTTCAGTGGTGCTGACCGGGTCGGCGATACGAATCAGATTGCAGTCGGACTGACCACACGTCTTCTGGACACAGCGACCTATCGTGATTATCTGACTGCCAGCATCGGCCAAGTTCTGTACTTCAGAGATCGCGAGATCACGCTGCCGGGACAGACACCCGCAACCCGGACTCGCTCAGCAGTGGTCGGCCAGCTGCGAGCTGAACCGGCACAGCACTGGCAGATCAGCAGTGAATTGACCTGGGATTCCGGCACACCCGATCCATTCACCCTGCAGGCTACCTATCAACCGGATGACCTGCAACGCGCCAGGATCACCTACCGGCGCCATACAACCGTCACAGAACACGCTGATGTCAGCCTGGACTGGCCGTTAACCGGGACGATACAGCTGCTGAGCCGCTGGCAGTACGATCTGCACAAACAACGCACCCGTGAGGCAGTACTGGGCATGGAATATCGTACCTGTTGCTGGCGTCTGCGGGCCCTGGCACACAACACGCTGGACAAGCAGGAACAAAACGATTTATCCTACCTTTTTCAGATAGAACTGAACGGACTCGGCAGATTCGGGCAACGCATGGATCGCCTGCTCCGCTGAATCAGCACTCCGCAGGAGACACTTCTTTATGCGCATCTTACTTGTCGCTCTGGGCCTGATCAGCAGCCTCACTCAGGCTGGTGAATTGTTAGATCGTATCGTTGCCGTCGTGAATGACGAGGTCATCATGCTCAGCGAGCTCGGACGTGAGGCACAGAACTTATCCCGGCAACTGCGCAACAATAACACCGACCCGATGCCGGATCGGGATGAAATCCTCAGCACTGCGCTGGACCGGCTGATTGCGGACCAGTTGCAGCTGCATGAAGCACGCCGACTGAGTATCAGTGTTGACGAACAGGCCGTCACCGAGGCGATGCGGCGCATCAGCCAGGAAAAAAACCTCAGCCTGTTGCGCTTCCGCTCCAGACTGGTCGAAGAAGGTGTGGATTTTGACCGGTTTCAGCAACATGTCCGCAACCGCCTGATCATCAACAACCTGATCGGACGAGAAGTCACCAGCCGGATCCAGGTCAGTAAAGACGAAACAGACCAGGTGCTGGCCGGTCAGCCAGACCAGCCGGAAGTCCTGATTCCGCAGATCGCGGCACGCCATATCCTGATCCGCACAGACCGTGCCACCGGAGATCAGGAAGCCCGGACCCAATTGCAGCAACTGCGCAGCCGGATCCTGGCCGGAGAAGATTTTGCCCTGCTGGCACGGACGCATTCTGCCGACCCGGCTTCTGCGGCCAAAGGCGGCGAACTGGGCTGGATCAACCCGGCTGACATGGCGCCTGAATTCGCCGCGCAGATGCAGAATACACCGGACGATCAGATCAGCGGACCCTTCAAAACGCGCTTCGGCTGGCATATCGTCCAGGTGCAAGGCAGACGCGAGCATAACAACACGCAGCAACATGCCCGCCAGCAAATCCGGGAACAGATCCGGATGCGCAAGGCAGAAGAAGCACGCCTGGCCTACCTGCAGCGTCTGCGCGGCGCAGCCTATATCGAAATCCGTTCTGATGACAATTCACCAGATGCCTGAAACAGGCCGACCCATTGCCCTGACTGCCGGAGAACCGGCAGGCATCGGGCCTGATCTGATCGTACAGATCGCACAAAAACCCTGGCCGGTCCCATTGGTCGTAATTGCCGATCCCGATCTGCTGCAACAACGCGCACACCAACTCCAACTACCTTTACAACTGCGCACCTGGCCCGGCCCGGACACACTACCGGCTGAGGCAGGCCAGCTGTATCTGCGCCCTACCCCACTGCCAACCCCCGCCAGACCCGGTCAGCTCAATCCGGCGCACGTTCCCTGCCTGCTGGAAACACTGCGCCAGGCAGCCGATGGCTGCCTGCAGGGCACATATGCGGCACTGGTGACTGCACCCGTGCACAAAGGCAACATCAACGACGCCGGGATCACCTTCAGCGGCCATACCGAATACCTGGCTGAGATCACCGGTGGGACACCGGTGATGATGCTGGCCTGTCCCGGCCTGCGCGTCGCACTCGCCACCACCCATCTGCCACTCAGCCAGGTACCGGCAGCCATCACTGCGGAGCGGATCGAACAGATCCTGCGGATTCTGGAACACGATCTGCGCACCCGCTTCAACATCGCCCGGCCCGACATTCTGGTCGCCGGACTGAATCCACATGCGGGCGAACAGGGCCATCTGGGCCGCGAAGAGATTGACATCATCGTACCCGTTCTGGACAGGCTGCGTCAGGAAGGCTACCAGCTCAGTCCACCACTGCCCGCCGACACCTTATTCACACCAACCCATCTGGCGCAGGCCGATGCCGTGCTGGCGATGTACCATGATCAAGGCCTGCCGGTACTGAAACATAAAGGATTTGGCGCAGCAGTGAACATCACACTCGGCCTGCCGATCATCCGCACCTCGGTTGATCATGGCACAGCCCTGTCACTCGCAGGCAGCGGCCAGGCCGATACCGGTAGTCTGGAGGCCGCCATTCACCAGGCAATCACCCTGACCCGGAACAACCTGAGAAAAGCCGATGTCTGATCCCGACCTGCTGGACCAGATCAGCCAGAAAATCGCCACCAGCCTCCCCGCCGGCATACAACAATTTGCTGCAGATTCCGGACGCAACCTCAGATCAGCACTGGAACACGCCTTGCGTGAGATGAATCTGGTCAGTCGCGAAGAGTTCGATATTCAACAGGCCGTGCTGCAGCGTACCCGCCAGAAACTGGTTGCACTGGAGGCCAGGGTCGCTGCGCTGGAGGCAATGGCCGCAACTCAGAAGCAGTAGTTTTCAGAGGTGGCCTCACGTCGCTTTGCCGGAATTGAGCGTCTGTACGGCACCACCGGAGCAGCCCGTATAGCACAGACCCATGTAACCGTGATCGGCGTTGGTGGTGTCGGTTCCTGGGCAGTTGAAGCACTTGCTCGTAGCGGTATTAGTACACTGACCCTGATTGACAGCGACCATGTGGCAGAATCGAACATCAACCGTCAGTCACACGCACTGACCAGCACACTGGGCCGCTGCAAGATTGATGTACTGGCCGAACGCATCACCGACATCCACCCGGCCTGCCAGATACACTGCACAGATCAGTTCATCGCAGCAGACAATCTGGAACTGATCTCACCAGCCTGTGACTGGATACTGGACTGCATTGACAACTTTCGTCTGAAGGCCGCACTGATTGCACATTGTCGCCGTCGGCACCAGTCCATTCTGACCGTCGGCGCCGCTGGCGGACAACAGGATCCGACCCGCGTCTGTTGTTCCGACCTGCGCAGAACGAGACAGGACGCACTCCTCGCCCGCACCCGCAAACAGCTCCGTCAGCATTACCACTTTCCACGCAATCCGGCCCGTTGTTTCGGCGTACCAGCTGTCTGGTCGCCCGAAGCGATTGTACGAGCGCACGATTGTGCTCCGCAGAAAGATCATTCACTCAACTGCGCCGGATTTGGTGCCTGCATGCCCGTCACAGCGACCTTCGGTCTGGTCGCAGCCGCCCATATCCTGCAGCACATCACCCGACCAGCATAACCCCGCTCCCTGTCGCTATATATCTCTGTGTCAGAATAACGGAACCCTGTCATAAAAGACTTGTATTATATTGCATATCGATATACGGTATACTGTATGATCAGAAGCTATCTTTGTCGCGACACCCGAAAGCTGGCCGATCATTACCGGGTACAGCGTTTCATTCGGTTTGAACGAATTGCGCAACGTAAACTGGCACAACTCAATGCAGCCGCAACACTGGAGATGCTGCGTGTGCCACCCGGCAACCATCTGGAAGCTCTGCAGGGAAATCGCACAGGGCAATACAGCATTCGCATTAACAAGCAATGGCGATTATGTTTTCGTTTTGAAGATGGCGATGCTTACGATGTCGAAATTGTCGACTATCACTGAAGGACAACAACATGACACGACTCAGACCGGTACATCCCGGAGAAATTCTGCAACATGAATTTATGGAGCCCTTCGGGCTGTCCAGCAATCGCCTGGCCAGAGCAATTGGCACAACGCCAACCCGCATTAATGACATTGTACGTGCAAAACGTGGCATTACCGCTGATACTGCTTTAAGGCTGGCACACTATTTCGGCACAGACGCTCAAAGCTGGATGAATCTGCAAACTCAATATGAGCTGGATGTCTCAGGACAAAGGCTTACCACAGATATTGCAGCCATAGAACCCTTGGCTGCGTAGCCAGGCAACTGCAAGCCATTCAGCACGCATCAAACACGATTTTGTGCTCGCAGCAGTCAACCCGCACCTGATCACCTGGCTGAAACTGCCCCTGCAACAATTGTTGCGCCAGCGGGTTTTCCAACTGATGGCGGATCACTCGCTGCAACGGCCTGGCACCATATACCGGATCAAAGCCTGCGCTCGCCAACTGGTCCAGCGCAGCTGGACTCACCACCAACTCCAGTTGATATTCCGCCAGCCGTTGTTGCAACAGGCCGATCTGAATCTGTGCAATCGCCCGGATCTGCGCCGGTGCCAACGGATGAAATACCACAGACTCATCCACCCGGTTGATAAATTCCGGCCGGAAATGGTGCGCAACGACTTCCATGACCGCCTGCTGCATGGCCGCATAATCCGCTTCTGCCGCCATCGTCTGGATCAGGTCCGAACCCAGATTAGAGGTCATCACAATCACGCAGTTACGAAAATCCACCGTACGCCCGTGCCCATCTGTCAGGCGACCTTCGTCCAGTACCTGCAACAGGATATTGAATACATCCGGATGCGCCTTCTCAATCTCATCCAGCAGAATCACACTGTACGGCTTACGCCGGATCAGCTCGGTCAGATAACCCCCGGCTTCATACCCGACATAGCCGGGTGGTGCACCGATCAGGCGGGCAACCGCGTGTTTTTCCATGAACTCAGACATGTCAATCCGCACCATTGCCTGATCCGTATCAAACAGAAAGGCCGCCAGTGCCTTGCACAACTCAGTCTTACCGACACCGGTCGGGCCGAGGAACAAAAAGCTGCCATTCGGACGTTGCGGATCGGCCAGTCCGGCGCGGGAGCGCCGGATCGCATTGGCCACAGCAGAGACCGCTGCCTGCTGCCCGATCACCCGCTCAGCCAGCAGATCCTCCATCTGCAACAGCTTATCCTTTTCGCCCTGCAACATCTTCGCCACCGGAATACCAGTCCACTTCGACACGATACCGGCAACCTCTTCATCTGTGACCCGGTTACGCAGCAGCTGCGTGGTCGGCTGAACATCTGATTGCGCCAGTGCTGCCAGTTGTTTTTCCAGTTCCGGAATCCGGCCATACTGCAATTCAGACATCCGTTGCAGATCATTCGCGCGCCGCGCCTGTTCAAAATCCAGACGTGCCTGCTCTAACGCTTCCTTCGCCTGACTAGTACCCTGCAATGCAGCCTTTTCGGCCTGCCAGACCTCCTGCAGATCAGAAAACTCACGCGCCAGCTGACCGATCCGGGACTCCAGATCGGCCAGACGTTGCTGCGAGGCCTGATCCGATTCCTTACGCAATGCCTCGCGCTCAATCTTCAGCTGGATCAGACGCCGATCCAGCTTATCCATGGATTCCGGCATGGAATCAATCTCCAGCCGGATCTGCGCTGCGGCCTCATCAATCAGATCAATCGCCTTATCCGGCAACTGCCGATCAGTGATATAGCGCTGCGACAGAGTCGCCGCTGCCACAATCGCCGGATCGGTAATCTCAACCCCGTGGTGTACCTCGTAGCGTTCCTTCAGACCGCGCAGGATCGCGATCGTATCCGGCACATCCGGCTCCTGCACCAGCACCTTCTGAAAACGCCGCTCCAGTGCGGCATCTTTCTCAATATACTGGCGATATTCATCCAGTGTGGTGGCCCCGACACAATGCAGCTCACCGCGCGCCAGTGCCGGTTTCAACATATTGCCGGCATCCATCGCCCCATCCGCCTTCCCGGCCCCGACCATCGTGTGCAGCTCATCAATAAACAGAATGACCTGCCCGGCCTGCTGCTGCAGCGCTTTCAGCACTGCCTTCAGGCGTTCTTCAAACTCACCCCGGAACTTCGCACCGGCAATCAGCGCACCCATATCCAGCGCAAGCAACTTCTTATCCTTCAGCCCCTCCGGTACCTCACCATTAATGATCCGCTGCGCCAGGCCTTCCGCAATCGCAGTCTTACCCACGCCCGGCTCACCGATCAGCACCGGATTGTTCTTGGTACGGCGTAACAACACCTGAATCGTGCGGCGGATCTCATCATCCCGCCCGATCACCGGATCCAGTTCGCCCCGGGTGGCCCGTTCAGTCAGATCCAGCGTGTATTTGTGCAATGCCTGATACTGCCCTTCCGCCGCCGAATCCTGCACCGACTGGCCACCCCGCATCTGTTTAATTGCCGCAGTCAGGGCCGCTGCTGTCGCGCCTGCCTGACGCAGAATATCACCTTCCGTCCCCTGATCCTGCACCAGAGCCAGCACAAACAACTCAGACGCAATATACTGATCCTGCCATTGCTGCGCCAGCTTATCCGCCTGATTCAGCAACCGGTTCAGGCCGGATGACACATGCACCTCACCTGCGGCACCCTGCACCTTGGGCAAAGACTGCAACTGTTGCCGCAATGCAGTCTGCAGCGGATCCAGCTGTACCCCGGCCTGCAACAACAGTGGGCGGGTCGAACCCGAATCCTGCTCCAGCAAAGCCAGCAATACGTGTACCGGCTCCATGAACTGATGATCCTGACCCACCGCAAGACTCTGCGCATCGGCCAGGGCTAACTGAAACTGAGTGGTCAGTCGATCTGTACGCATCACAACATCCTCCATAAACATGGCGCACACCCGCGTGTGCACCTGACATTCAGATGGGGATGTGTGCGAAAATTGCAACACATATCAGTCGGTAGTACCTGCCCCGCCAATAAATCGCAGGCACAAAAAAGCCGACACCACAGAAGTGGTGTCGGCGGGTTCGGCGTAATGCCTTTCGGCATCAGCCTTATTGTAGCAACGGCTCTCATCCCGACAAGCTACAACGGTTCGTATTTTACAGGGAGAAGACCTATGGCGCAAAATAAATCTTACACCCTCGGACTCGACATCGGCACAGGATCGGTCGCTGCAGCCTTGATTGACAGCAACGAACGCGAACTGATCGATATCTTCATCCGCACCTTTGATGCCGCCGAAGTGGCAAAAACAGGAGAGTCCCTGAATCTGCAACGACGTACAGCCCGTGGCACCCGCAGACGACTGCGCCGCCGCGCACATCGCCAGTTACGACTGCGCCGCCTGTTGCAACAACAGGGCATGATCAACAGCACAGAGGCAGACATATTGCAGGGCCATGACGTCTGGACCTTACGTGCGGCAGGCCTGGATCGCGCGCTGACACCGGTGGAATGGGCTGCAGTGCTGTATCACCTGAGCAAACACCGGGGTTTTCAGTCAAACCGCAAACACATACAAACCAAAGATGACGGCAAGGTACTGGAACATATCAAAGCTAATCAACAACAGCGTCAGACCAGAGGCTACCGCACCGCCGGAGAAATGTTTGCCCGGGACCCGGACTATGCACAACGTAAACGCAACACCACCGACTGGTACCAGAACAGCATAGATCGCAACGAGATCAACCACGAACGCGGTCGTCCAACAGGTCTTCAAAAGTATAAGAACAGCATAGATCGCAACGAGATCAACCACGAACTGAAAACCCTGTTTGCGCAACAACGGCAACATGGTAATGTCCACGCCGACCCGGCGTTTGAAGACCAGATCTACACCTTACTCAACAGTCGCAAACCGGTCTTCAAAGAAGATGATATCGAAAACATGGTCGGATACTGTACTCTGGAACTCAAAGAAAAAAGACGCAAAAAACGCGCCGCTAAGGCGTGCTACAGTGTCGAACGCTTCGTCTGGCTGAGCAAGCTGAACAACCTGAAGCTCCTGCCACCGAATAAAAAACAACGCTCTTTGCATGCACAGGAACGTGCCCTGCTGATAGACCTGCCCTTCAGCAAATCGAAGGTCACCTTCGCACAAATCCGCAAAACACTGGGCCTGGACGATGCCACCACCTGCAATCTGGTGCACTACAAACACAAAGAAAATCAGGATCCCGAAACCCTGCGCCAGGAAGCAGATAAAAAGGCCCTGTTTGAAGCCAAAGGCTTTCATGCACTGCGCAAGGCCTACGAACAACACGGTCTGAAACACGAATGGCAGCGCGACAGCCAGGATCCCGGTCGCCTGAACCTGATCGCAAACACCATCAGCCTGTACCGGGAAGACGAACGTATTGCGGCAGAACTCAGCACCGCAGGCATAGAGCCAGCGATCATTGAGGCGGTCAGCCATTGCGATTTCAGCGGCTTTGCCCACCTGTCAGTCTGCGCTATTGACAGGATGCTGCCCTATCTGAAACAAGGCCAACGCTACGACGAAGCAGCAGCCAGTGCCGGTTATCACCATAGCCAGACACGACCAAAGACCGACACACGCCAGTCCCTGCCCGCACCTGACCCGGATACGATCCGCAACCCGGTCGTGTTGCGCGCACTGAATCAGGCACGCCGCCTGATCAATGCGATCATCAGAGAATACGGCTATCCGCAAACCATCCGCATTGAACTGGCCAGAGATATCGCGAAATCAAAGAAGGAACGTGACAAAATTGTCAAAGAACAAGGTGGCTACCAGAAGATCAAAGAACAGAAACGCCAGCAGTTCATAGAGCGGTTCCACCGCGAACCCCGTGGTGATGAACTGCTGAAGATGCGTCTGTATGACGAACAGGGCGGCCAGTGTGCCTATAGCCAGAAAGACATAAGGCTAGAGCGTTTAGACGAACCCGGTTATGTCGAAATTGATCACATCCTGCCCCGCAGCCGCAGCCATGACGACAGCCTGAACAACAAAGCACTGGTACTCAGCGGCGAAAACCAGCGCAAGCGCGATCAGACCCCGTTTGAATATCTGGGTGGTGCTACCGACAGCCCTGAGTGGCAACATTTTGCTGCCTGGGTCAAAGCCCAGAAAGGCATCCGCAAAGCAAAACGGGATCGTTATCTGTGTGCCGACTTTTCCGAAGAAGCCGCCAGAGAGTTTCGTTCCCGCCAGTTGAACGATACCCGTTGGGTGGGTCGCGAGCTGAAGGCCGTCATCGAACAACACCTGCCCGGCATCCACTGCCAGGTTGTCAGTGGCAGGCTGACCGCACTCCTGCGCCACCGCTGGGGCTTCCGCGAAAAAAAACGCACCAACGACCTGCATCATGGCATGGACGCAGCCGTTGTTGCTGCCGCCACTGACAACATGGTACAGCGTCTGGCGCGGCATAACCGGTATCATGAGACAAAAGCGTATGCCAGAGTCAGTGACATGGCCGTGCCGGACAAATATTTCCCCCGACCCTGGGATGATTTTGCCAATACCATCCAGCAATACCTGAAGCGGCCCGAATTTCGTGTGTCACGTGCCGTCACCAAACTCAGTCACGGTGCCGCACATGAAGCCACGATTCGTGCAATCGTCAAAAACGACACCTTGTTGCAGGCAGGGTATACCACCAGCAGCAAAACCCCTCTGCAAAAACTGAAAATCGCAGACCTGAACAGAATGGTCGGGTGTAAAGACCCGCGTAATGCAGCCCTGATAGATGCGTTGCGCCAACGTCTGAAAGAGCATCGCGACAACGGCGAGAATGCATTCAAAGAACTTTTTTATAAGCCCGGCAGGCATGGTCTGCGGGGGCCATTGGTACGTAGCGTGAAGCTGCTGAAAAAGACCAGTGCCGGCGTGCCTGTCAATCAGGGTCAGGCGGACAACGCAAATATGATCCGCGTGGATATCTTCCGGAAAGACGGCAAATATTTTGCCGTACCTCTGTATGTCGCAGATAAATTAGCACCGGTGTTACCCAATAAGGCCATCACGGCACATAAGTCAGAGAACGAATGGCCTGATATGGATCATAGATACCAGTTTTTATTCAGCCTGCATACCAATGAGTGGATAGAAGTCGAGTTCAAAAGAAAACCAAAAATCGGTGGGTATTACCACGGAATAAACAGAAGAAATGGCCAAATGACAATCCGCACTCATCATCGCGACAGGACAATCAACGAAGAGGGAGGCATCTTTACTGGCATCAAAACCGCTTTAAGCGTATGCAAATATCACATAGACATACTCGGTCGCCGCTGGCGGGCAACGACAGAAACACGCCAGCCCCTGCACCACAACCAGCAATTGCCATGAGCTGGCGTATCGTCCACCTCAGCCAGCAGGCCCATCTGTCCATCAAAGACCAGCAATTACAGATACAACTAACCAACCAGCCAGTAGCAGCTATACCACTGAAAGATATCGCGATGCTGGTACTGGAAGCAACTCAGATCACCCTGACCCAACCCCTGCTGTGCAGCCTGGCCGATCACGGTATTGGCGTATTGACCATAGATGCGCAACACCTGCCGAATGGACTGTTTCTGCCTTACCTGCCATTTCATCGCCCCCTGCAGCGGCTGCGCTGGCAGATCAACCTGCATCAGGGACGACGCAAAAACTGGCACAAACAACTGATTCAGCAGAAAATCAACAATCAGGCAGCAGTCTTACAACGTCTGCAGCCACAATACCCCACCCGTGCACTACAACGCTTAGCCGAAAACCTGAAGCCAGGCGATCCGGATAACCACGAAGCACAGGCCGCACGCTGGTATTTCCAGGCACTCTGGGGCAAACAGTTCCAACGATCGCAGACACGATTTTATAATGCCGCGATCAATTACACCTACGCGGTCGTACGCGCCCTGCTGGCACGCCACGTGGTCGCCTGTGGCCTGCACCCCAGTCTGGGACTGTTCCACGATAACGAACAAAACCCATTCAACCTGGCAGACGACCTGATTGAGCCCTATCGACCGCTGGTCGATTACTGGGTATGCCAGCGCTACCCGGAAGAACCGCAGGATGCCACACTGCACGCCACCAACAAAAGACGACTGCTGCAACTCCTGACGCAGGATATCAGCAATAATCAGGATCATGGTCGCCGCAGCCTGATTGCTGATACCGAGGCACTGGTTGCCAGCCTGATACGCGCTTATACCGACAAAAACATCGTGCCACTCTGGCTGCCAGTGATTGGTGATTTCACCATCACCAGCGATGAGTAAGGAAACCCGACGTTTTATGCGCCTGCTGGTACTGTTCGACTTACCCACGAAGACTAAGGCCGACAAAAAAGCGGCGCATCAATTCCGCCGTTTTCTGCTGCAGGACGGCTACATGATGATGCAGCTTTCAGTATACAGCCGCGTGATCAATGGCCACGATGCCCTGCAGAAACACATCCAGCGCCTGGAGCGCAACCTGCCTCAGAGGGGAGGGTCAGTGCAATATTTATGCATCAGCGAAAAACAATTCAGCCAGCGCGGCTTACTGCTCGGCCAAAAATCTTATCAGGAGAAAAAAGTGGCTACCGACCAATTATGTCTGTTTTAGCCACAATAAAAAACCCCTTAGCGCAAAAAAATCTTTTGCATCAAGGGGTTATGAGAGCGGTATTATAGCTTGTCGGGATGAGAGAGGGAACTACAACCCAGCCTATGGCGAAGCGTTTCCTCTAGACATTATAGCTTGTCGGGATGAGAGAGGGAACTACAACTTTTCAATTCTGCAATTTAACTGAAGTTAAATTATAGCTTGTCGGGATGAGAGAGGGAACTACAACACGGGACCGCCCGAACCGTTAAAACTCGAGATTATAGCTTGTCGGGATGAGAGAGGGAACTACAACATAACGACGTAGCGGGAGGCCGGCGTAGCAATTATAGCTTGTCGGGATGAGAGAGGGAAATACAAAGAGAACACGTCTGAAGACGAGTCACTAAGGATTATAGCGTGTGGGGAGGAGAGAGGGAAAAA
>CAWUJM010000045.1:0-13923 GCA_963922685.1 uncultured Gammaproteobacteria bacterium
AGTCTCGTTATCCAGCCCAACTGTATTGACTGTCCCGGGAACCTGGTCAGTCTCGTTATCCAGCCCAACTGTATTGACTGTCCCGGGAACCTGGTCAGTCTCGCTACCCAGCCCAACTGTAATGCCAGACAATATCACATCGGATACCGGATTAGGTTTTATGTTCGTTAAGCCATTAAGCTCCACAATCAGGCTGTCCAGCAATGCATTATTTTTCGCAGGATCAGATAAACGACTAACCATCTGCCTCAATGGTATACCAATATCAACAATAGACTTTTCAGTCAGTTCATCCATACCGGATTCCGAGACGACCAGCCCGGATAAACTGGCTAACACCGCACCATACCATCCTGCAGGTGTGTCTTCAGCAGCCTGTCTGGTGATATCAGCCGGATTTTCTGTCACAATATCAACATGACTCAGACCGAAATAATCTGCCGTATCTTTGTTAGACTGTGCCACATTAGCAGCTGTCAGTGTACCTTCCGGATCTGCAGCATATGCTCGTTTCACAGCAATTTCAGTAACTGGTGTGACCGTAAAATTTGTCGCACCTGAAATCACCTGGGCTGATCGCAGTTCACCTGTCCCAAGATTGAATGTGTAGCCGCTGATTTCATCAATATAATTTCCGCCCTGACAAGCTACGTATGCCAGACCCTGATAGCTTACTGCACCGAAGTCAACATGGCCCTCCTTGCTTTCGACAGGCCCTGCGAGGACTTTGTCATTACTTGCCTGGTGTAATTTACATTGTGCTCCGGTCACCGGACCCTTCGCAACATAAGCCGTAATAGCCGAGCCAGATGGACCCTGATCACTGTTGTTTGCACAGGCGTAAAAAAAGAAAGGCAGGGTAGCAGCGCATGCTGCATTGCGTAATGTTTTCATACGACCTCCCAAGGTCTGATTCTGGATAGTCTGGAGCTTCGGTCAGTCTCAGAAGCTATGAATAAAATTTATGTCGCCAATGGTTATGCATATGGCTACTCGTGCTACAAAACATCTCTGAAAATTGTTGCGCTCACAAATACCCTGTTTACGATATATTCCGGAGACATCCTACAAGGTGCTTCCATGCAGATGCTGAGCAACAGCATTGCCCATAGTCTGACAACTGACTTCGGCCATACCAGGCGACATAATGTCCGGTGTACGCAGACCGGCATCTAAAACAGCAGCGACTGCTGCTTCAATCTGTTGTGCTGCATGCGGCTCAGCCAGGCTGTAGCGTAACATCATGGCAACAGATAATAAGGTGGCTAACGGGTTGGCAATGCCGCGCCCGGCAATGTCCGGTGCTGAACCATGAATCGGCTCATACATACCCTGACCCGCTGCATTCAGAGAAGCAGATCCCAGCATACCAATGGAACCGGTCAGCATCGCAGCACAATCAGACAGAATATCACCAAACAAATTGCTGGTGACAATCACATCAAACTGCTTCGGGGCCTTCACCAGCTGCATCGCCGCATTATCAACATACAAATGGCTGAGTTCAATGCCGGGGTATTCCTCACGGACAACACGTGTGGCGACTTCGCGCCATAACTCAGTGCATTCCAGCACATTCGCCTTGTCAACAGAGCAGAGCCGACCATCACGTTGTAGCGCAACATCACAGGCCGTGCGGACAATTCGCTCAATCTCGTGCTCAGAATAAACCAGTGTATTAACACCCTCGCGCTGGCCATCATCCCGGACACGGATACCACGTGGCTGACCGAAATAAATACCTCCGGTCAATTCGCGCACAATCATGAGATCCAGGCCGGCAACAACTTCCGTTTTCAGGGTTGAGGCGGCAGCGAGCTGCGGTGCCAGTACTGCCGGACGCAGATTAGCAAATAATCCAAGCCCGGCGCGCAATCCCAGCAAGCCTTTTTCCGGACGTAAATGTATCGGCAGAGATTCCCACGCAGGGCCACCAACAGCACCCAGTAAGACCGCATCAGCCTGTTTTGCGTCTGCCAGGGTTGTGTCCGGCAATGGAACGCCGGTGGCCTCACAAGCGACACCACCAACCAGACCTTCACTGAGACTGAGTGCCAGACCCTGCGCAATTAAGAGTTCCAGAATCTTTCTGGCTTCGGCAATAATTTCCGGACCGATGCCATCGCCAGGCAGAATAAGAATATGTTTTGCCAAATCCAGTGCTCTTTTCAAACAGCAGCTGATTCAGCTGCAAACAACCAGGGTGCTGTCTGCCGACAACGCGCCTCATAAGCAAGAATCATTGCCTTGTGCTGCAATGTTAAGTCAATATCATCCAGCCCGTCTAACAGACATTGACGCCGGAATGGATCTGTCGCAAAAGCGATCTGTTCGCCATCGGGCAGATAAATCTGTTCATACTGCAGGTCAATCGTCAGGCTCAGTGGCTGTATGGCCTGAGCCAGCGTAAACAGATTCCCCACCTGCCTGGTATCTGCCGTGATCGGCAGGATGCCGTTTCTGAAGCAGTTCTGATGGAAGATGTCAGCAAAACTCTGCGCGATGATGACACGAAACCCATAGTCCAGAAGGGCCCAGGGAGCATGTTCACGTGAACTGCCACAACCGAAGTTAGGGCCAGCGAGTAAGATCTGAGCACCCTGATAACGCGCATCGTTCAGCACAAAATCCGGATTCAGCGGACGCCGGCGATTGTCCATACCTGGCTGACCTTCATCCAGATAGCGCCAGGCATCGAATAAGTTCGGGCCGAACCCCGTTCGCTGAATGGATTTCAGAAACTGTTTCGGTATGATGGCATCGGTATCAACATTGGCACGGGGTAGCGGGCAGACCGTGCTGCTGAGACGCACGAACTTTTCCACCTACAACTCCCGTACATCGACGAAACGCCCTGCAATCGCAGCGGCAGCTGCCATCGCCGGACTCACCAGATGAGTACGCCCACCCTGACCCTGTCGCCCTTCAAAGTTACGGTTTGAGGTTGCCGCACAACGCTCGCCTGACCCCAGTCGATCCGGGTTCATCGCCAGACACATAGAACACCCCGGCTCACGCCAGGCAAAACCCGCTTCATTGAAGATACGGTCCAGTCCCTCGGCTTCGGCCTGTCGTTTGACCAGACCGGAACCCGGCACCACCAGTGCTTCGCGGATGTTGCCCGCAATCTTTCTGCCAGTCACGACTGCTGCCGCTGCACGCAGATCCTCAATCCGGGCATTGGTGCAGGAGCCGATAAAGATTTTATCCAGCGTAATATCAGTCATCGGCATACCCGGCTGCAGGCCCATATAACTCAGCGCATCATACCAGGCATCTGCTTGTGCAGAGTGTGCCGCATCTGCGGGATCAGGCACCTGACCGCAGATAGTCGTGACCATTTCAGGCGAAGTACCCCAGGTGACTTGTGGCTGTATCTCTGCTCCGGATAAGGTCACACGTTTATCGAAGGCTGCCCCCGAGTCTGTTTGCAGAGTACGCCAGTCCTGCACTGCCTGTGCCCAGTGTTCTCCCACAGGTGCATAAGGCCGACCTTTGACATAGTCCAGTGTCGTCTCATCAACTGCGATCAGGCCGGCCCGTGCGCCAGCCTCTATCGCCATGTTACAGACCGTCATACGGCCTTCCATCGAAAGGCTGGTGATACCTTGTCCGGCAAATTCAATCACATACCCGGTACCACCTGCGGTACCGATATGTCCGATTACTGTCAGTACAATATCTTTCGCAGCGATGCCGGGCGACACAGCACCCTCTATAACAACCTGCATCGTGCGGGATTTTTTCTGAATCAGGCATTGTGTGGCCAGCACATGCTCCACTTCAGATGTCCCGATGCCCTGTGCCAGCGCAGCGAAGGCGCCATGCGTGGAGGTGTGCGAGTCGCCACAGACTATTGTCATACCGGGGAGCGTTACGCCCTGCTCCGGACCAACCACATGAACAATACCCTGCCGGATATCATCCAGAGCGAACTCTGTAATGCCATAGGTTGCACAATTTTTATCCAGCGTGGCAACCTGCAACTGCGAGATCGGCTCAGCAGCTGACATATCACGAGTTGTCGTTGGCACATTGTGATCTGGCGTCGCCAGGTTTGCCGCCACACGCCAGGGTTTACGCCCGGCGAGCGCAAGACCGGCAAACGCCTGAGGCGAGGTCACTTCATGCAATAAATGACGGTCAATATACAGCAGACTGGTGCCGTCTGATTCAGTGCGGATGACATGAGCATCCCATAATTTGTCGTACAAGGTTCTGGCAATCACACAGAGTTCCCTGAATAATAACACTCACACGCCAAGCAGATTATATTCTGTTTACTGGTTTACTGACAATATATTTGTCTTTCCAGGATTGATGATTCAGCGACTGAGTACGAAATACCGTATGATGAGCCACAACAGAATAGCAACAACCAGCAACCAGCCGACCCGGTCAATCCACTGGCGAATCTTGTGCTCCAGACCAGCACCACCCCAGGCCATCAGCAGGGCAACCAGATAAAAACGGGCACCGCGACCAACGCAGGAAGCCAGCACGAACGGCAGAAATGCCATGTGCATGGCTCCGGCAGCAATGGTAAACAGCTTGTAAGGCACCGGCGAGAATCCTGCGATCAGGATTGCCCAGAACCCCCAGGTGTCAAACCAGTCCTGAACCTGCTGATACGGCGCGGCATAACGGCCTTCCAGCAGGGGAAGCACCCAGTCCAGTGCCCACAGCCCGATGAAATAGCCCAGAATGCCGCCAAGAACAGACATAAGGGTCGTGAGGGTCGCGAAAAAAAGTGCCCGGCGTGGTTGAGCCAGGCTCATCGGCATCAGCATCACATCCGGCGGAATGAGAAAAAAGGATGATTCTGCAAAGCTGACGCCAGCCAGTGCCCAGGATGCCTTCGGATGACGCGACCAGATCAGCGTCTTGTCGTAGAGTTTTGAAAATAAATGCATTTTATCTGTAATCTGTCGCGATAAGTCGTGTGTTATGCCGAATCGTATTCATACCTTACCCTCTCTGCTGATCAATCAGATTGCTGCCGGCGAAGTGGTTGAACGCCCTGCTGCAGTCATTAAGGAGTTAATCGAAAACAGCTTAGATGCGGGTGCAGATCAGATTGATGTCGCTGCGCAGCAGGGTGGCATCAGACTGATACGCGTACGGGATAACGGACACGGCCTGTATCAGGATGATCTGGCATTAGCACTGGCACGTCATGCAACCAGCAAGGTCGCATCTCTGGACGATCTGGAACGCATCAACAGCATGGGATTTCGTGGCGAGGCATTGCCCAGCATCGCATCTGTTGCGCGTCTGACCCTGACATCGCGCGAGCAGACAGCAGCACATGCGTGGCAGATCACACCAGAGGCCACTGAACCGAAACCTGCCGCACATCCGGTAGGTACGACCATTGAGGTACGCGACCTGTTTTATAACATCCCGGCACGACGCAGATTCTTAAAGACAGAACGGACTGAGTTCGGTCACATTGAACAGATGTTACGTCGTTTTGCCGTCGCGCGGCCCAAGGTCAGCTTCATGTTACAACATAACGGGCGACCCGTGTTCAGCACTGCGGCCGCCACGGATGATGTCACACACAAGCAACGCCTGACAGCGTTGCTTGGCGAGCAGTTTGTGGCACAGTCTCTGCCGCTGGATCAGACAGCAGCGGGCCTGAGTCTGCGCGGCTGGCTGGCCCGCGCCACATTTTCGCGTAGTCAGGCTGATATGCAATATTTCTTTGTGAATCAACGTCTGGTGCGCGACAAAGTGGTCAGTCATGCCGTGCGCCAGGCGTTTCAGGATGTGTTGTATCAGGGGAGACATCCGGCCTACGTCCTGTTTCTGACTCTGGATCCGGGCTGGGTGGATGTGAATGTGCATCCGACCAAGCAGGAAGTCCGGTTTCGCGAAGGCCGACTGGTGCATGATTTTATTTTTCGCACACTACATCAGGTACTGGCGGACGAACGGCCGCAGCCGGAGACATCAGCCAGGCCGACGACAACAGAAATTCCGACAGTCGCACCGCCACCCGCCGTCCGGCAGGTAAATGAACCGAAGGCTGCCGCTTACCAGGCTACTCTGGACTGGCAGAAGCCTGCAGTGCCTGCAGCAGCACCGTCGCTACCGCCTGCGTCACCCCCACCAGGCAGCAGCAAGGCAGATACTGAGTCCGCTGCGACACCGACCACCATGCCACCGCTCGGCTTTGCTCTGGCACAACTACATGGCATATATATACTGGCGCAGAATGCACAGGGACTGATTCTGGTTGACATGCACGCAGCGCATGAACGCATCACATACGAGTGCCTGAAACAAGCCAGGGCAACCACAGACATTCCGTCGCAGTCATTACTGGTGCCGGTCACGGTCGCGGTCAGTGCACACGAAGCCGATCTGGCCGGACAACACCAGAACACCTTCAGTACGCTGGGCCTGGTCGTTGATCAGATCAGTCAGCACAGCCTGGTGGTACGGGCGTTACCTGCCATATTACGCGACGCAGATGCGGAAAAGTTATTGCGGGATCTGCTGGCGGATCTCAGCGTACAGGGACACACAGATCGTCTGCAGACAGACATGAACCAAGTATTGTCGACCCTGGCCTGCCATTCGTCAGTACGCGCAAACCGGCAGCTGACGGTGGCCGAGATGAATGCCCTGCTGCGTGATATTGAGACCACAGAGCGTGCCGGACAATGTAATCATGGCCGACCGACCTGGACACAAGTCTCCATGCAGGCACTGGATAAGCTGTTTCTGCGCGGACGATGAACCCTCCGGCAGTGTTTCTGATCGGCCCGACAGCATCCGGCAAGACTGCACTGGCGGTGCAGTTATATCATCGGTTACCTGTCGAACTGATCAGTGTGGACTCGGCACTGGTGTATCGCGATATGGACATTGGCACAGCAAAGCCAACACCCACTGAGCTGGCACAGGTTCCACATCATCTGATTGATATTCGCGCTATCCCGGAGACCTATTCAGCGGCACAGTTCCGGCAGGACGCCCTCAGCTGCATGGCGGAGATCACACAACGCAGGCGTATCCCGCTACTGGTCGGTGGCACCGGATTATATTTCCGGGCATTACGGCATGGCTTATCACCCCTGCCGGCAGCTGACCCGATGTTACGGGCCAGGTTGCAGCACCGCCTGCAGACACAGGGACTGGGAGCCCTGCAGGCTGAATTAGAACGGGTGGATCCGGCCACTGCAGGGCGAGTACAGGACCGCCAGCGTGTCCTGCGTGCTCTGGAGGTCTGGTACAAAACAGGCACACCGTTGAGCGTTTTGCAGATGCAGCAGACACAACGTCTGCCTTATCGGTTACTGACCCTGATCTGCGCGCCTGCTGAGCGCGATCTGTTGCATCAGCGTATCCATACACGCTTCGCACACATGCTGGCACTTGGTCTGGAAAAAGAAGTGGCCGGGCTGATGGCACGCCCTGAACTGGATCCTGAACTCCCGGCCCTGCGTGCGGTCGGATACCGGCAGATGTGGGCTTATCTGTCTGGTGATGGCAAACGTTCCGATATGATCGCACGCAGTGAGGCTGCAACCCGACAGCTGGCGAAGCGTCAGCTCACCTGGTTGCGTACCGAAACGACAGCACACTGGTTACCAGAGGCGGGAAACAGGCAACTGGATTGTGCGCTGACCCTGATTCACCGGTTCAGCGACAACAATCCGGCTGCTACTACGGATCACCTCTGAAAAACCGGAGGGTTTCTGCTGACCTGGGGTTGTAAAAATGGCCGAACGTCACCACATAGAGGGCCTCGTCCATGCTGTATAGTGACCGGCAGATTGCTGGCCACTGTATTTGTGGGGCATCTCTGCAGCTGCTGCGAATGCAGCAATTGTCAGCGATGTGCCATATCAGGCATTGCGTTTTTTCACCCCGATTATCAGGAGTCGTCATAATGCCCAACAGAGGGCACAATCTTCAGGAGCCATTCCTTAACACCCTGCGTAAAGAGCATATTCCGGTGTCTGTCTTTCTGGTCAACGGAATTAAACTGCAAGGTACCATTGAGTCATTTGATCAGTTTGTCATATTGTTGAAAAGTCACACCAGCCAGATCATCTATAAACATGCGATCTCAACGGTAGTGCCAGCCTACAATATTCCTACTGAGCAGTTTCTGTACACGCAGGATGGATCAGGCGCTGAGTCACTGGACGACTATTAAAGCGGCAGTTTGTTCTACTGCACCCCTGATGGATAACACAGTTCCCACACACTTGTGTGGGAACACGGCGACTGGCACTCATCTGCGTGGATTATGAGCACCACCGCTGATAACCGAACCTTGCTGGTTCATGCCAGCCAGCATCGTGCGATGCCGGATATAGCGCGGCTGCATGAATTTGAGGAACTGGCCCGATCTGCCGGTGCTGAGATCCACGGCATATACACAACAAGCTGCCGACGACCTGACGCCGGACTCTACCTGCGCAGGGGCAGAATTGACGAAATAGCCCGGCAGATCGCAGCATCAGATATCCATCTCGTGATCTTTAATCATGCTCTGACCCCAAGTCAGGAACGCAATCTGGAGCGAACCCTGTCATGTCGTGTGCTGGATCGCACCGGCCTGATTCTGGATATCTTTGCACAACGTGCCCGTTCCCATGAGGGCAAGTTGCAGGTCGAACTGGCACAATCCGAACACCTGGCAACCCGACTGGTACGTGGCTGGACACATCTCGAAAGACAAAAGGGCGGCATCGGCCTGCGCGGTCCGGGCGAAACCCAGCTGGAAACGGATCGACGCCTGCTGGGGCAACGCATCAGACAGATCCGCAAACGGCTCTTGCGGGTGGAGAATCAGCGCAGCCAGGGACGTCGGGCTCGACAGCGAGCAGCACTACCAACCGTTGCGCTGGCAGGTTACACGAATGTGGGAAAATCAACCCTGTTCAATCAGTTGACTCAGGCCCGGGTCGTGGCGCGGAACCAGTTATTTGCCACGCTGGATCCGACCTTACGCCGTGTCTCCCTGCCAGACGGCAAACCCTTTATTCTGGCAGACACGGTCGGTTTTATTTCTGAATTACCGCACAGTCTGGTCGCTGCGTTTAAGAGTACGTTGCAGGAAGTGGTAGAAGCGGATCTTCTGCTGCATGTCGTGGATGCAGCCAGCCCGAACCGGGCGGAACAGATGGCAGATGTTGATCAGATATTAGATGAAATCGGGGCCGCGTCTCTACCAGGACTGATCGTATATAACAAAATTGACCAGTTGGCGCAGCCAGAGGCAACACTGACCCGTGATGTGACAGGTATGATCTCAGCCGTCTGGCTGTCTGCACAGCAGGGACAGGGGTTGGAGCTGTTACAGCAGGCACTGCAGGAACGATTATCACAACAGTCGGTGCAGGGTACAATACAATTAACTGCGAGTCAGGGACAGCTGCGAGCAACGTTATATCAGCTAGGCGGCGTCGTCAGCGATACACCCACAGAAACCGGCGGCTGGGTATTGCAGGTCAGATTAAGTCCGGCAGACTATACCCGCCTGCAGAAAAACGGATTTCAGCTCCATAACTGCAGCTGACGTCATCAACCTTAAGGACTGTCTATGTATAGACCAGCATCATCGAAAATAAAGTCTGTATGTTATCTGTTATCAATGGGTGCATTGTGTTACTTTTCGACAGCTTATGCATTGGATTTTGAATGTGCGGATGACGTTCCTGCACCGGAATATATTGAAGATATCCGGACGGCTGAGGATACCTTGTACGCAGAAACGATTGAGTACCTGAGGGGCTTTATCAGCATTCTGACTGAAAAGGCAGAAGCTTGTGACTGGGGTGCTGAGGTGATCACACAAAGCCACCCGGCCAGTGTGAAGACCTGTCTGAATCAGCAGGAAGATGTTGTCACACTGATTCAGCAGTCACAAGTCATTCTGGATCATCCTGAGGCATTTCGCACCTGCTTTGATACGCAGAAAAACTATACTAAACAAGAGCTGTTCACGCCGAGCCAGCAAATGCAGCAGGAGTCATTTGTTGCAGAAGCCGTCAACCGTCCGCTGCTGGCCGATTATTACGCAGCACCAGCCGGTGATACCGTCCTGACTGCATCGGGCCGGGAACTGAGTGAAAACTTCATTCAGATCATCAGTAATATCACGGACAATCCCACCTTACGGGATATGAGCTACCTGAAGTTCCGGCATTTATGGTCAGCAGTCGGCTGGATACCCATGTATTCAAAAAGACCTGACGCAACGAATGAAAGATTTCGCGGCGGCTACGTCTATGCAGAAGCCATCGGCCCCTGGGGATTGTTACGTATTAAGTCTGTTAATGGCAAACCGTATGGTCTGGAACTGGGTATGACCGTTCAGCTGGCAGACAGTTTTTACCCCTATCACTTTCATCAGCCGCAGGAAATTTATATCGCTATCTCAAATAATGCCTGTCTGGATCGCACCCTGTATACCTTATCAGACTGGGACAGCGATACCTTTACCAGGCAGGATCTGGCAAAAGGCAGCGATGTGACAGTCGCTGCTGCTGATGACTGGCAACAACGGTTCTCTTATCCTGATCCGGGCGACATTCTGTACATTGACCGGAATAACATTCACGGATTCCTGCTTAAGAAGACCTGTCACCAACATACGCCACAAGGTCTGGTCACTATCTGGGCACGCACAACAGCACATGAGTTTGAACAGAATACCGGCGTCTGCAGTGTGACTGACAGGCGATACCAGTGGGGCAGCCCGGCAACACCGGAATACAGCTACCTCTGTGACCTGCACCGGGTACCACGCAACTGACACCGTACCCTACGATTACAAGGCACTTCTGAAAACGTCGCGAGCGAAGCAGTTTTTCAGAGGTGCCCTACAGACGGAAATGCTCACCCAGATAGACAGCACGCACTTCAGGATGTGCCAGAATCTCCGCAGGTGATCCTTGTGTGAGCACCCTGCCCTGATTGATGATACAGGCACGGCTGCAGATACCGAGTGTCTCACGGACATTATGATCCGTGATCAGCACACCGATCCCCCGGTTGCTCAACCCGGCCACAATCTGCTGAATATCCGAGACTGAGATCGGATCCACCCCGGCAAACGGTTCATCCAGCAGAATAAAGCCCGGCTCAGCGGCCAGAGCACGTGCAATCTCCAGACGTCGCCGCTCACCGCCGGATAAACTGAGAGCTGAGCTATCCGCCAGATGTTGCAGGCTGAATTCTGCCAGCAGGGCCTCACAACGTGCCTGACGCTGTGCCTTATTGCAGCCTGCCCGTGTTTCCAGAATCGCCAGCACATTCTGTGCGACCGTCAGTTTGCGAAACACTGACGGTTCCTGCGCCAGATAACCAAGCCCGGCCTGCGCCCGCACATGCATCGGCTGATCCGTCACCTGCTGCGCACCTAACCAGACCTGGCCGGAATCTACCGGAACCAGGCCGGCAATCATATAAAAACAAGTCGTTTTTCCTGCCCCGTTCGGACCAAGCAGGCCGACGATCTCGCCACGTGCCACCTGCACTGACACGCCATCCACCACCGCCCGACCACGATACCGTTTCGCCAGACCGGTTGCCCGCAGGACATCCGGCGATCTGGCTGACGGTTGCGATCTGCGCCGGAAGATGCGCATTATTCAACCGCCTGCAGCGTCATCTGCACCCGCTGCTTACCCGCAGCGGCACCACCCGCCTTCAGTACCTGGCGCCGTCGGTCATAGATCACCCGATCAGTCTTCATCACATCCCCGGCCTGCCGCAACACGACCTCTCCGATCAGGGTTAATTCCTCACTGTGCACCGCATAGTCTGCGCGCTGTGCCTGCGCCTGCACCCAGCCGGATGATGCCTGGTGCCGGAACCGGACCGGCTTACCCAGCGCGACCAGCCGACGTGGCTGTTGCTGTGCATCGTGATATACCGTGATCTGATCGGCCAGGATCTGCATATCACCCTGCTGCAGACTGACCTGACCCAGATAAACACTGCGCTGCTCATCCAGCGCCACACTATCTGCCGACAACTGTATCGGCACCGGCGTTGGCTCAGATGCAGCCTGTACCCAGCCCATCCAGACCAGCAGCAACAAACCCTTAATCACCTGCCGGAACATAGGTACCCTCAACTTCATGCAAAAATCTGAGTCTGAATGGAACCTGTAACCAGGCCTGCATACCGATTGCCTGCAACTGCTGCACGCCACTATTGATCTGTACCGGGTGTGTCGTCTCAAGATAACGATGCGGCAATTGTATCTGCAGGGCCTCTGTCTGCAACCGCACCGGCACTGTTGCGGCAGAAGCCGGTCGGCTGAGTTGTACTGCACCGGATAATGACAAGACTTCTCTGGTCGCATCCAGCCAGCCTGTGTCTGCTACCATACGCCAGGGCGGCCCGGCTGCAGGATACAGGGTCAGCACCGGCTGACGCAATTGTGTCCCCGCATCGCCCGAAAAATGGCGAATGTCAGCAGTCTGTAACAGCCGTTCAGGTCGTCCGTCAGCACCCAGCGTGGTCATACTGACGGCACGCAGATAATAATCTGTCATCAGACTCTGTGCCGCAGATAATGGCACTGGTGGCGGTGGATCCGGGCTGACCCACCACACGCTCCATATCACCAGCACCAGCAGTACCAGGCTCAACCCGAATCTACGCACCGATCATCCTTAGTCAATCCTATGCCAGAACATTATATCGGCCTGATGTCAGGCACCAGCATGGATGGCATTGATGCCGTACTGGTCGATCTCAGCACGACCCGACCTGCCTTACTCAGCATACATCATCACCCCTGGCCGACACAGCTGCGCTGTCGGTTACACGCCGCCGCACAAGGTGCGCGGCTGTCTGCAGCCGCATTCGCGCAACTGGATGCTGACACAGGCCAGTGTTTTGCCCGGGCCGCACAAGCTGTCATACCTGATACAGGCCCGTCTGCTGTGCGAGCGATCGGCTCACATGGACAGACCATCGCGCACACACCCGATGCCGCGCCTGGCTACAGCCTGCAACTGGGCAATCCGCATCTGATCGCCGAACTGACCGGTATCACGACCATTGCAGACTTTCGTGGTCGCGATATCGCTGCACACGGCCAGGGCGCACCTCTGGTACCGGCATTTCATCAGGCATTGTTTCACAGCCCGGACGAAAATCGTGTCATCCTGAATATCGGCGGTATTGCCAACCTGACCTGGCTCGCCAGCACAGCCAATACACCAGTCACCGGTTTTGATACCGGCCCGGGCAATTGTCTGCTGGATGCCTGGATGCAACAACAGACCGGCCTGCCATTTGATAAGCAGGGTCGGTTTGCCCGGACAGGCATCTGCCAACCCGATCTGCTGCAACGCCTGCTGCAGGAACCCTTCTTTGCCGCCCCGGCACCGAAAAGTACCGGGACTGATTATTTTTCACTACACTGGCTGAACCGACAGCTCACCGCAACCTGTCGCGCTGAAGATGTGCAGGCAACCCTGGTAGTACTCACCGCGCAGACGATCAGCCGCGCAATCAGCCGCCATTACCCGACCACAGAGCGAATCCTAGTATGCGGCGGTGGCTGGCATAATCCGGCCCTGCGACAAGCCTTAGCCGAAGCACTCCCCTGCCCGCTCGAGAGTACCGAAGCAGCCGGCCTGGCACCTGACTGGATCGAAGCGACTGCATTTGCCTGGCTGGCGCAACAACGATTGCGCGAACAACCCGGCAACCTGCCTGCCGTCACTGGTGCAGCTGGCGCGCGCATACTCGGTGCTATCTATGCCCGCACGCCTCACAAGGTGTGATGCAGCCTGATGCAATACAGCCATGAAACTTACAACAATTCCCGCTGAAAAGTTGGTTGAGCGTCGCGAAAAGGTGGCGGCTAAGTTGACCCTGAGGAACTTCGCCTGAGCCTGTTTTGATCCTGGCACTGTCGCAAATTCAAGAGGTATC
>CAWUJM010000046.1:0-12536 GCA_963922685.1 uncultured Gammaproteobacteria bacterium
CCCTACAACCCTTATTTTTATTGGGGGTTTCTATCGCAGCGGGAATTGCTGAACAACTCCTGCTGCGCGTAATCGTACAGACCGGCAGCAACTGCGGCGCGTGGCAGCGACAGGCCGGATTGTTCTGCGGAATGCAGCACCCCGGTCACACTGATCGCCCGCCGACTCACTTCATCCAATGCCTCTGCCAGCACGCTCAACGTGAGTTGCATCACTGGTGTCGCTTCTTCCCAGTAATGTGCAAATGCTGCATTGTCCTGCTCTGCCAGCGTCCTGCCAGCCTGTGCCATATCCTGATACGTCACATAATCTGAGCGTGGCTCACCCCGTTTGAGGGTGCCATTAAACTGCCGGATTAACCGATCGCCCAGTTGTTGCAACAGAAAGGGCTGACCTGCGGTGAGCTGGAAGCCCAGCGCGAGTGCCTGTGGATCAAATGTCAGCTTTCCGGCTACCGGGCGGGTCAGCACTTCGTACGCTTCTGTCTCCGGCATATAGCTGACATATTCGGTATAGCAGGTATTGAACAGGATTGACTGATAATCACTGGCCCCGGTCCGCAGTGCATAAGTGCCACAAAATAACAACAATACCGGTTGTTCGGCGGCCTGCATCAGACTGCGCAAATGATGTTGCAGGTTGCCATAGCGGGCCGTGTCGGCCAGAAAGTTTGCTTCGTCCAGCATGATCAGCAGATACCGTCCTGCGAGTTCGGGTTGTATGTGTTGCAGAAACTGATTGACCGCATGGCTGGTGTGTTCAGTCGGTAAGGGTACGGGTGGTGGCTGGTCCAGGCGACGGCAAATCTCGCTGATCAGCTCAGAATACACATGCCAGGCATCCGCGCAGCCCTGCAGATCCAGATAGATCGGTATCAGGTGTTTCCCCAGGCCAGCATGACGTATCCTTTCCAGCACACTGCTTTTTCCCATCCGGCGCAGACCGATCAGCAATATAGCGGCCTTCTCCTGTGGCACCCGCCATAAGGTCGCCAGCCGATCTAACAGGTCGGTACGTCCGACAAACAAATTGTCCTCCCGGGTGAGGCGGGTACCCGCCTTATAGCAGGTCTCACGAATCCTGCGATAGGGCTGTCCCTGCGCATTGATCCATACAGGCAGATTGAACGGCCATTGATAATCACGCCCGTACACATCCTGTGCCTGCAGGGTGCCATCGACAGTAGTCTGCCCGTTGGCCTGCAGCGCAACGGGTAGCGTGACTGTGCGCGTTTCGTTCAGATCCACAACACCAGACAATTGATGTTTCATTGATTGCCAGGTGAGTGCGGGGTTGGTCAGCAACCGGATGGTCAGGTGTTCTGCTGCGACCCGGCCTGGATTGTGGATCTGCAGGGTCAGGTGTGATGTACCCGGCGCGACAGAATCCATGACCAGACTGGGCGTCAGCAATAACCAGTCTCGTACAGTGTCCATCTCGCGCTGATAAATTGTGTGCCAGGATTGAATCAATTCTGTCGCGATGCCGTGCCAGAATGCTGATTCGGGCATTGGCAGATCAGACAAAGAGGCCTGATATTGTTGTATCCTGGTGCGTCTGAGCTCAGTACTGCCGGAAACCGGGTAATCGACTAATTGACGGCAATGTGCCTGTAACATTGTCAACAGGTCAAAACCGGTCTGCAGCCAGACAGGTGGTGTCTCCAGAGATGACTGCCAGCTTGGTACGGCATGGCTGAGTGCCTGAAAGTCATTTGCTTCTGCTAATACCCGCAAGCCCTGTAAAAAATCGTGATACGCTGTTTTGCCTGCAATATCACCAGCCTGATCTAACAAATCAAATGCGGACTGAATCCGGTGGGCTAAGGTACCAGACTGCATGGTTTGTAGCCTTTTCAGGGCTAATTGATGCTTTCGGTTCAATAAATAGACATATAATTCGATATGGCTGCCATCAACCTTTTTGTTTTTTTCTGGATATAAGACTAAAATGGCCTGTGTCGGTTTGCCTGCCTGACAGAAAGAAAATAAGGTATCCAGATTGGTTAATTGTGTGGTGAGGCTGGTATAGCAGAGGCCTTGTCTGGATGTTAACAAATGCCGCATCGTTTTTGTGGCAGCCTGTCCCTGAAGGCTTTGTGTCTGTAGCTTTTGCATGGCAGACCAGGCCAGACTGAAGTCATTGTCTGCTAAGCGGACTAAATATTTTTTCAGCCTGGGTAATGGCAATGGAAAACTTTGGTATAAAAAAGGGATGCTGCGCGAAAAATTTTTTGTATGGCATCTGATATTTTCCGGATCAAACTGTAGAAAAAAAATAAGGCGCATACAGGGTAAGTGAGCAAACCGGAAAATAAGAAAAAAGCCAAAGTAGCTAATGATACATCAAATAATGTGGCATTTCCCCATGCAAGTAGCAAAAAATATATATTAGCTGGAAGTAAAAAATAAAAAATTTTTTGCTTAATAAAATTGTGTGCTATTTTATCTGAAAAGATGCTGAAATTGAGCAAGCATATATAAGTGCTTACATTGAATGCAATAGTGTAAACTATCCATAATATATTTTCATTAGGAATTGTGCTAAAAGTAATGGCGTAAGTGGAAGTGGAAAATAGAATGACAAAAATAACAAAAGTAAAAACATTAAGAAAACCAGCCGAAAATATAGTGGGCAAGTAGCTGGTATTAGTGTAGTAAGCTAGGGTGATGAAGTTGGAAGAAAATATCCCGATAGTAAAAATAAAAACAAAAATAGAATTAGCAGTAGAGCGAGCAAGAATACTGATGGAAGTGCCAAAATCAGCAACAGCATATACAACTAGAAAAGTAATCGTAATAGCACTAGAAAAAAAAAGGAAAAAAACAGGCTAAACTCATGCCCTGTTATGCTTGCAAGAAGAAATATTATTGTTAGATTGATCACCAGAAACCAGAAATTTTGCGTAGTAATATCACCCAGCCACCACACAGCAGCACTCATGAAAATTCCCCATAATGCACCACCTAATACGGCACTGCATGATTCAGCCCACTGATTCTGCTTAGCACGTTGTTGAATCGTATAGGGTTGCAATATGAAGGCCAGTGGCCACCACCAACCATTTCTGACGATCTGTATCAGGCGTGTCATGATAAATTTAATCGGTGTGGTTATTGTTTCGCCAGAGTGTACGCAGCCGTGCAAGACGCACTATGATACGTTCTAATAAATTCATCCATGTTTCAACTCTCTGCAGACGTTGCAGAGCAGATTGAGGCTGCTTGCCTGCTGGTACGACAGTCTGTTGTATCCAGTCAGCAAAGCCGGGGCAGAAGGGTTTCTGATCTACCAGCAAGCCATATTGATGCAGTTCGCGCACCTGCGCATCCTGAGGTAGTGTCTGTTTTGCCAGCGCGGCGAATAATATTTTTTGTTCCTGCGGGTTACGCTGACGCCATAAGGCACGGTATATCTGTTCACACGCCTGGTGTAACTGTGATTTATCCACGGGTTGTTGCCTCAGCTCAGCCATGCTGCTGGTGTGCAGGATCATTTGTGTTAATGCCGGGTGTCTGCCGGCAAGCTGTGCCAGCCATGTCGAAGTCTCCGGATCCAGTGTGAGTTGCGCTGTCCGGGCACAGGTGCTCAGCTGGTCGAGTGCTTCCTGTGGTAACAATCCGAGTGTGTATGGCGAGGTGAATTTCCCCCAGAGTCTGGATCCCCTGATGGCACCTGTGTGGCATAAGGTCTGCAAATGAGTCTCACTCAGGATGAAGCTGTTAAAACGATAGGCTGCTTCATCTAACATGCTATGCAGATTGTCAAAGAATATCTTATCGAATTGAGGGTTGTTGGCTAATACATCAAACGCATCAATGATCAGAATAAATCGATAATGTTGTGCGAGCTGACGGATATAGGTCGTAAAGGCGGTAAAATCGGATCGTTGTGTCGGGCAGGGTTGGTTCAGGCCGATTGCTAATACCTGGATGATCCGCTCAAAGAACAGTTGTTGTGAGATCTGGTCTAATCCACGTGCGTCACACCGGATACAGACCGTGTTACTGTCCTGAGCCAGTCGTAAAATCAGCTGGTTCAGTAATGAACTTTTGCCGCTGTACGGGTCGCCCACCAGACTGACGTTTTGCGGCGATTTCGGGTCGGTCAGGAGGCAACCGATCTGATCAATCAATTCTTCACGTCCGACGAATACCGGGGAGTTGGCTGCCAATGCCTGTCCGGACTGGTACGGATTGGCACCCGGTTGTATCTGGTGCTGGCGTACGGCAAAGTCCAGCCAGCCCGGCTGGTCCGGGTCGCCGGTTTGAATATGAAATTCGGACATCGGTTTATCCTCACGGAATGGTGCGCCTGTATGTTAGCACCATTGCCATGTGCGTCAGGGTGGGAAGTCTTCAGAACGCTGCGATGCGGAATCCTATCTGGCGTGGGGCCTGTGGATTCCGTGATGTTATGCGGTGTCATCCTGAAAGCAGCCACGCAGGTGGTTGTGTCATTGCACCGCAAAGCGTTCTCCGGTCCTGGCCCTCCGGGGGCGTCTGCGGCCTGGATGGCCGCAGCCGAGCCCCCATGGATGGGTTTATGGCGTACCCCGGAGGGCCAGGACCGGAGAACGCTGGCACTGAGATCGCCTTGAATCGCTATGCTGTCACACGATCAGAATTTCAAAAATCTGTTCATTGATTACCCGTTGCAGGCGTTGCGCTTTTTTGCACTGTCTGAGGCCCGGCATATTGATGAAACTGCTAAAATCACCCCAGTTCGTCAGGAACAGCTACAGGACAGACTGGGTGAACATTATCAAGAGCTGGATTGTCCGCTGCTGGTTGACTGGCCGGATCAGCGGCGCGAAGCCCTGTTATTTGTGTTGGAAGAAGAAACGGATCCGACACGCTTTTCAATTCACCGTTCGGAAATATCTGCACGAAGACAATATTGCCGCCTGCGTTAACCTGCCGAATATGGACTATACTGGCGTCAGTCGGCTTGAGGTCTATGCGTATGCAACGCGCCAGTTGCGCAGACTGGAGCCGAACCAGAGAAAGCTGGCAAAATATCTTGATTTTATTGACATCTATGGTGCACTGACAGAGGCAGAACGGCGTGAATACATCCAGCGTTATCCGGAGGAGGCAACCTATATGAGTGCATTTGCTGAAAGATTCCGTCAGGAAGGGCGTCTGAAAGGACTTCAGGAGGGCCGTCAGACCGGTATCACCGAGGTGTTGTCTGATTTGTTACAGACCAGGTTTGGTACATCGGCGTTAAGTGATGACATACGTCGCCGACTGGCCCGGGCAGATATTGCAACATTACAATGCTGGTCACAACGTGTGCTGACAGCGAACAGCCTGCGTGAGGTGCTGCGCTGAAATCAGTCAGCAGTTCAGTTTGCGACTGTTCCGGCCCGGCTTCTGTTCATGATCATCTCTGACAGGCTATGAAACCCGCGCTGCAATTGCGTCCCAGCCAGCATCTGGCACTGACCCCTCAGCTACAGCAGGCGATCCGGTTGTTGCAGCTGTCCACCGTTGAGCTGCAGCAGGAAGTCCAGTCTGTGCTGGATGAGAATGTGATGCTGGAGGTGGTGGAACAGCGTGCTGATCCGGCACCGCCTGCGGCAGCACCGGAGACCTTGTCGCAGGTACCGGGTGAGGCGCAGGAAGCTGCGCCGGATCAGTCAGCACTGGCCGAGGCTCTGCCGACTGAGTCGCGTTATCCGGTGCCGACCGACGCTGAGTATGATCCTCTCATCCAATACAGCTCCGCTCCTTCTCTGCAGGCGCATCTGTACTGGCAGATGGCACTCACTTCATTTTCGCCCACCGACCAGCTGATTGCCGACGTCCTGATTGATAGTATTGATGTGGCAGGCTATCTGCAGATTGATGTTGGTGAGGTGGTTGCGGCCTTGCCGGGACAGGTTAGTCAGGACGAGGTGGCCGCTGTGCTGCATCGGATCCAGCACTTTGATCCGCCCGGTGTAGCGGCACGTGATGTGCAGGAATGTTTGTTGTTACAGGCCCGTCAACTCATTGCCGAGGGTGAGCTGAAGTCGCAGGTGATGACATTGCTGACCGAGCATTTTGCATTGCTGGCGGCGCGGGATGAAAAACAACTGGCCCGGGCACTGAACCTGACGGCGGCTGCCCTGCAGCCGGTGTTGCAACAGATCCGGTCGCTGCATCCGCATCCCGGAGATCAGGTGGGTACAGCAACGACGGATTGTGTGGTGCCGGATGTGCTGGTCAGCCAGCAGCCGACCGGCTGGCGGGTAGAGCTGAATCCGGATACCGTGCCGAAGCTGGGTATCAATGCGGACTATGTTGCCCTGATCAGGCGGGCTGATCAGCAGGCAGACAATGTCCTGCTGAAGGATCATCTGCAGACTGCGCGTAGTTTTATCCGTAATCTGCAGACGCGGCACGATACGGTGCTGCAGGTCGCGCAATGTATTGTGCAGGAACAGCAGGCCTTTCTGACGCAGGGTGTCACAGCGATGAAGGCGCTGGTATTGCAGGATGTGGCAGATCGTCTGGGTCTGCATGAATCAACCGTGTCCCGGGTTACGGCGCAGAAGTTTATGCAGACGCCACGCGGCACCTTCCCGTTTAAGTATTTTTTTTCCAGCCGGGTAAAGACCACAGATGGCGGTAGTGTCTCATCTACCGCTGTCTGTGCACGGATCCGGCAGCTGGTGCAGGCTGAATCGTCTCACAAGCCGTTGTCAGATAATGCGCTGGCCGGGGCATTAAGGACGCAGGGCATTACGATTGCGCGGCGTACCGTGACCAAGTACCGGGAGTCTCTGCGCATTCCACCCTCTGGCGAGCGGCGCCGGTAATCTTACAGTTTTCAGGAGCTGATTATGCAGATCAATGTTTCCGGACATCATGTTGAAGTGACCAAATCCATGCGGGCCTATGTTCTGGAGAGGCTTGACCGGCTGGAGCGCCATTTTGACCATGTCACACAAATACAGGTGATTCTGACCGTGGAAAAGGCCGGACAGAAGGCAGAAGCTCAGCTGCATGTGGCAGGTGCCGATGTGTATGCGGAAGCAGTGGATGAAAATATGTATACAGCGATTGATGCCCTGGCTGACAAGCTGGATCGGCAGGTGATCAGACAAAAAGAAAAGTTGCAGGATCACCGTGCGCCAGGTCATCGTGAACGTATTCCGGATGATGAGACGACGGCATGATTCCGGTGCGAATAAAATAAGCCGGTGAAGCCTTTGTTAGCTACATGGTGAAGATTCGTAGCTGGTGGTTGTGACCTGCCATGTCAGAATCTTTTATTCCACTGATCTGGCACCCGTGGGTTGCGTTGGGTGTGCTCGGCGTCATGTTTATGCTGTTTGTGCGCGAAACCTATCCGATTGCAGTCACTGCGCTGTCCGGAGCGACCTTTTTATTACTGACGGGGATCCTGCCATACGAGTCTGCATTAGGCGTGTTATCGAATCCGGGTCCCTGGACGATTGCCGCACTGTTCATACTCGCCAGTGCGCTGGTGCGCACGGGTATCTTATCGGGTCTGAGTGCTCAGGTTAATCGCCATGCCGGGCGTTATCCGGTCCGGACGTTGCTTGGACTGGTATTGTTTGTGGTTGTTACTTCTGCCTTTCTGAACAATACGCCGGTCGTGGTCGTGATGATCCCGGTTGTGATGCAGATGGCACAGGCACTACAGGTATCTGCTTCGAAGTTGCTGATCCCGTTATCTTACGTTGCGATTCTCGGCGGCATCTGCACCTTAATCGGGACATCAACCAATCTGCTGGTTGACAGTGTTGCGCAGGCAGCGGATTTAGTACCCTTCAGCCTGTTTGAAGTGACGCCACTGGCGGTGATTCTGGTTGCATCCGGCCTGTTATACCTGCGCATCGCAGCTCCCCGGTTATTGCCGGATCGTGACAGTATGACACAGTTATTGTCCGGTCAGCCCGCCGGGATGCGTTACTTTACTGAAGTGCTGATTCCATCCGGGAGTGCGCTGATCGGACAGTCGCCATTACAGGCGGCACTGTTCCGGCGCGACAATGGATATGTGGTGGATGTGATCCGGGATGATAATTCGCTGCGGCGGCAGCTCGGAGAAGTGATCCTGGCAGCTGGCGATCGGGTCGTACTGAAGACAGCAATGGTGGAATTACTGGGCTTCAGTCAGAACAAAGACGTGTCACTCGCGAGCACAGTTTCATCGCGCGCAGCGTGTACGGTAGAGGCACTGATTACCCCGGGTTGCCGGATGATCGGGCGCAGGTTGCGCCAGCTGCGGCTGCGGCGGCACTATGGTGTCTTTCCGCTGGCGTTACATCGCAAAAACCGTAGCCTGCAACAACAGCTGGATGACACTCCGATCAGGGTCGGTGATACGCTGTTGCTGGAGGGCACCGAAACCGACTTGCAACGCCTGGCGCGGGAGCAGCGACTGGTCGATGTCTCCACCCCGGCAGTGCGCCCCTATCGTCGTCGTCATGCACCGATTGTACTGGGCGCACTGAGTGCGATGGTGCTGCTGGCCGGGTTGAATGTCGCGCCGCTGTTTGTGATCGCCAGTATCGTGGTCGCTGTGATATTGCTCACCCGCTGTATTGATGCCGAAGAAGCGTTTGCAGCGATAGATAAAGAACTGCTGATACTGATTTTTTCGATGCTGGCAGTCGGAATGGCCCTGCAGCATACCGGAGCAACAGACCTGATCATCCAGGCACTGGTGCCCTGGATGACCGGACTGCCGCCCTTTATACTCATCTGGTCTGTCTATCTGCTCACGTCAGTACTGACGGAACTGGTATCCAACAGTACCGTCGCGATCGTGGTGACGCCACTGGCGATAGCACTGGCGACCGCACTGGGCGTGGATCCCAGACCGTTGGTAGTCGCGGTGATGGTCGCAGCCTCAGCCAGCTTTGCGACCCCGATCGGCTATCAGACGAACACACTGGTGTATGGCCCGGGTGGCTACCGGTTCACAGACTTTGCCCGGATCGGCATCCCACTGAATCTCGCGCTGGGGGTGCTGAGCAGTGCGCTGATTCCATTATTCTGGCCACTGTAGCAGGCACGAAACTGCAGATACCTCTGGTGTTACAACGGCCTTAAGACAGCCAACAGTGTGATAGCGACCAGCAGGAATACCGGCACCTCATTAAACCAGCGGAACCAGACATGAGAACGGCGGTTGCGGTCCAGTCTGAAATCCAGCCACAGCACAACACAATACACGTGGTACAGCAGTAACAGACCAATCAGGCCCAGCTTCAGGCTGAACCAGAGCTGGCCGGCAAAGGCAGCCCAGGCATAGTCCACCAGCATCCAGATGCCAAACAACAGCGTAAAGACAGCGCCCGGTGTGGTGATACCAAACAGCAGCTTACGCTCCATGACTTTGAAGCGTTCCAGCGAAATACGGTCTTCGCTCATCGCATGGTAAACAAACAGACGCGGCAGATAAAACAAACCAGCAAACCAGGTGACCATACTGATCAGGTGCCATGCCTTTAACATCAGAGAACCTGCTACGGACTGGTGCCAGAATGAAGGCGTGCCTGCTCGCCAGCCTTTAAGGCAGCAGCAACTTCAGGCGGCATGTAATTTTCATCATGCTTCGCGAGTACCTCATCTGCCAGAAACACGCCTTCCGCACTCAGGCGGCCCTGAGCAATTGCACCCTGACCCTCAGCAAACAAATCCGGCAGAATCCCGGTATAAGAGACCGGAATCTCCTGATGGAAATCAGTGAGCACAAAACGCACCGACAGATCCTGTTGTGCACGCACAATACTGTCGGCCTTAACCATACCACCCACCCGGAAAGTACGATTATCCGGAGCCTGACCGGCATGCACCTCAGAGGGCGAAAAAAAATACGATAGATTATTGCCGAGTGCGCTCAGAATCAGAAAGCAGGCCAGTGCCAGACCAGCCAGACCGAGCAGGATAAACACCACCCGTTGACGTCGTGCGGACATTATCCTGATGCCGCTTCAAACCGCCGGGCGATCTGCTTACGCAGCACCCTATCCTGCCGACGCAGCCACCAGGGCTCCAGTACCATACAGGCTGCCGTCATCCCGAATGCCCCCCACACATACACCGCATAGCCGCCCATGGCGAGCCATTCCAGCATCTTCTAGTCTCCGAACGTAATCAAACGATCCCCGGCCAGCACGGCCTCTACCAACTGTCCCAGCCCACCCAGCCGGAAGCCCGGCGCAAGATTCGCTCCAGTCAGCCCCTGCGCAGCAGATTCATCCAGAATGCCACGGCGTTGCGCGGCAGCGACACAAGCGACCAGATCAACTTCAAAATCAGCAGCCAGCTGCGACCAGCGCACTACGATATGGCGATCATCCTGCGGTGGTGAGATCAGGCGTGAGCCGTTCAGCACACCATCGTGAAAAAAAAACACCCGCACGATCTCATGTCCCTTGCGCAGAGCAGCGAGTGTGAAATGATAGGCCGAATCACTTGCCTGATGCTGGTACGGGCCAGCATTAACCTGAATAGTGAACTTCATACAGAACCGGATTGAGCACACACCGGGCAGGCCGGATCAGGCTGTAACTGCACCGTGCGCCAAAGCTGACACAACCCATCAAATAATAACAAACGACAGGACAGAGAGTCGCCGATCTGAGCCAGCACCTTCAGGGCTTCCAGTGCCTGCAGACTGCCGATCACACCGACCAGCGGTGCCATGATACCACGCTCACTACAGGTTGCTGCAGGTTCTGCGTGATCCGCAAACAGACACCGGTAACAAGCCTGGCCGGGCTGATACAAAAACACGCCGACCTGGCCAGACCAGCCAATGGCTGCGCCGGAAACCAGCGGAATACGGGCCGCATAACAAGCCTGATTCAAAGCAAAACGTGAGGCAAAATTATCGCAACAATCCAGCACCAGATCCGCATCAGCCAGCCAGCTACCGGCCTGGTGAGCAACAAAGCGCACCGGATGAGCCACTACCTCGCAGTCCGGATTCAGTGCCAGTAGCCGGTCCCGGGCAGAAAACACCTTCGGTGCCCCGATCTGGTCAGTATCATGCGCGATCTGGCGCTGCAGATTAGACAAATCCACCACATCATCATCCAGCAGAACCAGCTTACCCACCCCGGCAGCAGCCAGATACATCGCCGCTGCTGACCCCAGACCACCAAGCCCGACGATCACAACACAGCCTGCAGACAGGCGATCCTGACCAGCAATGCCGAATTCAGGCAGCAGAACCTGACGGCTGAAGCGCAACAGCGCAGCATCATCCATCAGACCAGTCCGTCCGAAGATGCAATCAGGCCCTGCTGCACCAGATGCTGCCGGGCCTGCTCCAGCGTCTGCATACCATGCGCCTGACCAGTCTGGATTGCGGACACCATCTGCGCCACCTTATCCTCTCGGATCAGATTCTGAATCGCTGGTGTACAGCGCATGACCTCAAACGCAGCCACCCGTCCGCCGTCGATACGCTGCAGCAAAGACTGCGTGATCACCGCGCGTAAAGCTGACGCAAGCTGATTACGCACCAGCGACTTTTCACCCGCCGGAAACACATCCACCAGGCGATGGACAGACTGAGCTGCGGAATTGGTATGCAGTGTCGCTAACACCAGATGGCCGGTTTCAGCTGCCGAAAGAGCGAGCTGAATGGTTGCAGGATCGCGCAGTTCGCCGATCAGGATCACATCCGGATCCTCGCGCAGGGCAGCTCGTAGAGCAGAAGCAAAATCGTGCGTATGGCGTACGACCTCGCGCTGATTGATCAGACCTTTTTTCGGCTGATGCACAAATTCAATCGGGTCTTCAATCGTCAGAATATGGCAGGCCTGAGCTGCATTGATATAGTCCACCATCGCAGCGAGAGTGGTGGACTTGCCTGAGCCGGTAGCCCCGGTGACCAACACCAGACCATGCTGCTCCCGGCAGACAGACTGCAGCACCGGTGGTGCATTTAATGCATCCAGATCAGGCAACTGATCCGGAATCACCCGGAATACAGCTGCCGGTCCGCGTAACTGCTGGAACACATTAACACGGAAGCGCGCCAGTCCACAGACTGATAGCGCAAAATCTATATCGTGCTGCTCAGCATAATGTGCCTGCTGAGTTTCATACATCACACTGCATAACAGTGTATCTAATTGTGCAGCACTGAGTGCGGCAGCCTGCATGTGTCGTAACTCACCATCAATCCGGACTATCGGTGGTACACCGGCTGATAAATGCAGATCAGATGCCTTCTGGTGAACACAGGAATGTAATAAATGCTCAATTTCCATTGTACATATTTGAGTTGTGATTACGTATTGAGTAATATATTTATTTTATTTTCGTTGTAGCTAGACCGCAGTTTTTGATTTGCTATAATGCTAGACGTGATTAATGTAATCGGTCAGATGTTGTAGCTAGACCGCAGTTTTTGATTTGCTATAATCCGCGGTCACGGCAAAAGAACGGCCGTCGAGTTGTAGCTAGACCGCAGTTTTTGATTTGATATAATGGAGATAAAGGTGGTAACCGAATAATTAGAAAAATAGAGGGGGCGGGGTTGTTGGTTGGGGATGG
>CAWUJM010000047.1:0-12420 GCA_963922685.1 uncultured Gammaproteobacteria bacterium
GGCAAATCAGAAAACCCTGTAAATCAATAGCTTAGAGACGAAGCGGGAATTGCTGCGCTTAGCGTTGCAGGGTTGAAATCTTTTTCCGAAATAAGGTATAATTCTGATGCTGTTATTCCGGAAACAGATGCAAATCCGGATACTAACTTCAGTAATCATCATCTTAACTTATGAGGACACATAATGCCCAATACTATTATACCAGGATTCGAAGGTGATCTTTTTCAGAATAGTGACTTAGGTTATCGTGAAGCAAATAAACAGTATGCAACATCGTCATATTCTGCAAAAGATATGTCTCCCTATGCAATTGGTTTTCCGAAAAATGATAATGATATCTGTTCTGCGATTCGATTTGCAAAGGAGAATAAAAAGAAGATAGTCGCGCGCAGCGGTGGCCATCAATACACGGGTAAGTCCTCTGGCGGTCAGGATACTATCGTCCTTGATATGGAAAATTTTTCTGAAAAAAGCGTCGGGGATGAAACAAATGGCGAAAGATTTGCTGAGGTGGGCCCTGGTGCTCGTCTGGAGGATATTGCAAAAATTTTCGCAGAAAAGGGAGTGACAATTCCACATGGAGAATGTCCCAGAGTCGCAATTGGTGGCCATGCACAAACAGGCGGTTATGGCCACCTTTGCCGTAGTTTCGGACTGGCTCTTGACTGGGTAGACTCTTTTGATATTATTCTGGCTGATAGAAAGAAACGCACTGTCAGACGTTCGTCAGAAGATAAACTTGACAAGGAAATTTTCTGGGGCGTTCTGGGTGGCAATGCAGGTTCTTTTGGTGTCGTTACTAAGTATACTTTCAAATGTATTCAGGATGAACATTATCCCGGTTCATATGGGTTCACCTCCAGAAGATTCTATAAAAAAGAAGTTTACAAAAGTCTTATGAAACAGGTTCAAAGCTGGACAAAAAGAATTAAAAATGGTACTTTACCGCCCGGAATTGATTTCATGATGACTGTGGAGTCTAATGTCTTATCTTCTCCGTCCTGGGAACATTTTTTGCTGCCTAATCCACCAATAAAGCTTTCCGCTCTTATTGTTGAACTTGTGTCCACTGGCAAAAAGGGTGTTGCTTCACCTGATCCTATTGCAGAAAGAGAATTTGATCCTATTATAAAAGCTGTCCGAAGAGATAATGATGACATTTTGTCTTTTGATTTTCATCATGCGTCTTCCCACCAACTCAAAGAAATCAAAAACAAAGCCGCTAAACTTCTTATTCCTCTCCTCGGAGAAGATAGCCATCATATTCCTCCCTTAGTAGAGAAAATCCGTAGTATTGATGGTGATACAGCAAAGAAACTAATTGGTGAATTCTGGAGAGAAGAGGAAAAAGAGAAGCCGAAAAGTTTGTCTGCTTTATCTGAATCTTTTGTGCGTAAATATCCGTTTACGACTATAGACGGGCGTGAGTTTGCTTATCCCTATAAAAAACGTATCAACTGTACTGTGGATGTATTGACAGACGAGTTTGTAAATAAGTTTACAGATATGGTTGACAAAGTTGTTGAAGCGGATACTGGCGAAGAAGACTCCGGTGTTCATCTGGTATTCCAGATGGTTCTGGGCGGTGGGAAATACAAGGAAAACGGTGGGTCAGGTGAAACATCAATTCCTCAGAGAGACATCACCTTCCAGTTCGTTTTTGATCTTTTCTATGAAGAAAGAGGTAGGGATAAAGCTATAGAATTTCAGGATGAGATGCAGAAGATAGTTGAAAATCATTTCAACGAAGATAAGCAGGAGAGGCGTATGTTCTGGGGTACCTTTGACACAAAAGGTAAGGGAGTTAAAGGTAGTGCAACTGATATCGCTGACCCGGCTGTCAGAGCTATGTACTATGACAGTCCAGCGCAATATGAGAGGCTACAAAGCCTTAAACAAGAGGTGGATCCGTGTGATATTTTCTCCACGGAACTGACTGTCAAACCTCTGGAGACTTAGATATCGTGCGCTGATAGTCGATAAAGTACGATACAGAGCCGGATAACCTGATAGTTATCCGGCTTTTTTTATTGGGTTCTGGTATATACCGACCTGTATCAGTCGGAATGGTGCGCCTGTCGTGGGACCATTAGCATGACCCACCAGGCCATGGCGATGATGGCACTGAGCAGAAAGATAGCAGACAATTCAAACCAGGTATGTATCCAGCCACCCAGTAATCCACCGGTAAAGGCACCGAGAAACTGTGAGGTGGTAAAAACACCCATAGCTGTCCCTTTGGCCTCGGGGGGGGCGGACTCTGAGATCAGTGCCGGAAGTTTTGCTTCCAGCAGATTGAACGCCAGAAAGAATAAACCCAGGCCGATCAGGATAGTGATGAGCGAATTCCGGCTCTGCCACAGGATGCACAACGCCACGCTCAGTATCAGGACAGCGCCTGACAGAATGGATTGTGTCCGGATCTGGCGGGAGGATAGCCACACAAACGGTGCCATGCCCAGCAGTGAGAAGACTAAGATCGGCAGATAGACCCGGGTATGTTCAGCCAGAGGAAGGCCTGCGTCACGCAGCATGATCGGCAATGCCAGAAATGTGGCGGTTAATATCAGGTGCAGCGCGAAGATGCCGATGTCCAGACGTAATAAAGTGCGCTGATATAACACGCGCCTGATCATGTGCGGAACAGGTATCACATCGTGGTGCTGTTGTGTCTTTGCCGGATCCGGGACTACCCGGATGACGATGCCGATTGCCACGATGGCCAGGCCGGCACATAACCAGAAGATGCCGGTATGTCCCATCCAGGCGTGCAATAGTGGTGCGGTAACCAACGACAGTATGAAGGCTGCGCCGATGGTGATCCCGATGCCGGCCATCACTCTGGTACGTTGCTCAGGTCGTGTCAGATCAGCCGCCAGTGCCAGGATTGCGGCAGCCACAGCACCGCATCCCTGCACCGCCCGTCCGATAATCACCCACAGAATATGATCGGCCAATGCGGCAATGATGCTGCCCAGCGCAAACAGTGCGAGGCCACCGATAATGACTGGTTTACGCCCGATGTGATCAGACCAGAGACCAGACGGTATCTGTCCCAGTGCCTGCATCAGCCCATAGATGCCGACTGCCAGCCCGGCCAGAGCAGGTGTGCTGCCAGGCAGTTGTTCGGCAAACAGGGAAAACATGGGTAACATCAGAAAAAAACCGGACATGCGGGTACCATAGACAGCCGCCAGGCCGATTGTGGCGCGTCGCTCTGTGGCGTTCAGGGCATTCGGGTGTGACAATATATCCTCGGATCTGAAGAGGTAAACAGATGTTCAGTCAGAATCGTGACCAGTTGCGTCAGATGTTTCAGGCCAGCTGGGACAAATATCAGCAACAACAACCGTTACAGGGTGTTGAGTCACTCATTATTGCTGTGATTCAGCAGCATCCGGAGTATCAGCCGCTGCTCACTAATCCTGATGCGTTGCATCAGGATTATAAACAACAGACCAATCCCTTTCTGCATATGGGTCTGCATATTACTCTGGCGGAACAATTGCAGATGGATCGACCGGTTGGTATCCGCCAGATCTATCAGTGTCTGCTGCACCGGATGCCAGACCGGCATCAGGCTGAGCACCGGATACTGGATTGCCTGCGGAAGATCTTATGGGAAGCTCACAGTACGGGTCGACCGCCGGATGAAGCGGCTTATCTGGCGCAGTTGCAAACCCTGTGAAGAGAGTAGTTCCTGAAAACCTTTCTGTTGCAATGTCTGAACCAGTATGAACCACGATTTCAGAGTGCTGGCTGACCAGATCAAACATTGGGGACAGGCACTGGGGTTTCAGCAGGTCGGGATCGCAGATACTGACCTGAGTGTGGCAGAAGCGCACCTGCAGCACTGGCTGGATCAGGGGCATCATGGCGAGATGGACTGGATGGCCCGCCACGGCAGCAAACGAACGCGACCGGCTGAACTGGTGCCCGGCACGGTGCGGGTGATCAGTGTGCGGATGAATTATCTGCCGGATGAACCGGATGTCATGCCGGACGATCCGGCACGGGCATTTGTTTCACGTTATGCGCTGGGCCGCGATTATCACAAGGTGTTACGTAAACGTTTGCAACAACTGGCCGATCGCATCACGGATGCGGTCGGCCCGTTTGGCTACCGTGCGTTTGTGGATTCAGCACCGGTGATGGAAAAGGCACTGGCGGAGAAGGCCGGTCTTGGCTGGATCGGTAAACATACCAACCTGCTGCACCGGACGGCGGGTTCCTGGTTTTTTCTCGGTGAACTGTATACTGATCTGCCTCTGCCGACGGACGAACCGGTCGCAAACCATTGTGGTCAGTGTACTGCCTGTCTGGATGTCTGTCCGACCCGGGCGATCATTGCGCCTTACCAGCTGGACGCCCGCCGTTGTATCTCATATCTCACGATTGAGCTGGCTGGCCCGATCCCTGTCCCGTTACGTCCGCTGATCGGCAATCGTATTTACGGTTGTGATGACTGCCAGCTATGCTGTCCCTGGAACCGTTTTGCTCAGCCGGGTGATGAACCTGATTTTGCGCCGCGTCATGGACTCGACAGCAGTACCCTGCTGGAATTGTTTGCTTGGACCGAGGATGAATTTCTGCGTAATACTGAAGGTTCCGCAATCCGTCGTATCGGTCATGTACGCTGGTTGCGCAATATTGCGGTTGCACTGGGCAATGCCCCACCGGACCCGGTGATTTATCAGGCTCTGGTGCACCACCTGCAGCATCCCTCTGATCTGGTGACAGAGCATGTGCGCTGGGCACTGCAACACCACTCCGCAATCCGGACATAGGGGAGAAGGGGATCCCCATAGTCCGGATGATGACAGGTTTACCGGATTTCGGATAATAACGCCGGATCCTCTACCAGCAGTCGGCTGCCATGCGCATGGTCTTCGTCAAATACATTATTTTCACACCAGGCATGCAGGCTGTTGATATCCAGTCTGGCGCAGGCCGGGCGGACGCTCCAGGTTACCTGGTAAGGTGAGCAGGTGTTCTTGTTGTTGTAGCTGGGACCTGTGGTAGAACCGAGATATTCAACCGGCTTGCCGGTGCCTTGTGGCAGTGCCTTTGCCTGGTGATAACCGTTGACTTTGCCACCGGCATAGTCCAAGTCAGCAAAGTTGGTGGCCTGCGGGTCGTTGACCAGCACAAACACTTGTGTTTCCACCCGCAGGTTCGGGTTGGCACAGTTTTTCGACAGGCAGGAACCCAGGGTCGGACCGGGTGCGACATTGCAGGAGGTATGTACCCAGTGGACTTCGATCGTGTCACCCGGTTTGACGCCCTTGCAGGCAGACTGGCTGGTGGGTTGTAATTCACGTGCAGTCAGCTTCTGGCCCATGTTGCACTGATAGCCACCAATGCCAGGCTCAGATTGCGCACGAATCGAAAATGCCCGGGCCCGATGTTCTGCATTGGCATGGAAATGGATGTTGCACAGGTTGAGCTGGTTGTAGTCGGGTGCGACAGAGAATAAGGACGAGTTGGTACCGATCAGTTTGTCAATGTCGCGTGGTGCCTGCGGGCCGACCTGATAACAACCATTGTGTTCTGTCTCATCCGGGATGGATGATGCCGCTGATACTGCACCAGTGGCATAAATGCACAAGCTGCTCAGCAGGATGCCGAGTGTTGCAGAAGAATGGTGTTGCATGATGATATGCTCCTTGTGTGAAAAGAATAAACTATGGATTATCAGTGATGATGGGCAACCATACGCACCTGTTCCTCGTACAGGTTCTGAATCACCTGCCCATTAATTGCATCTGTCTGGTGGCACACTAAAGTCTGATTGATACAGGCGACCCGTGTCACATAAGATGAGATAAAGCCGACATCATGCGACACGACCAGTATGGTCATACGCTGGTTCAGTCGTTGTAATAAATCAAAGATATCACTTTCCAGCCGCTGATCAATATTGGCGGTCGGTTCATCCAGTAACAGCACGGCGGGCTCGCTGGCGAGCGCATGTGCAAGTAATACCCGCTGTAACTGCCCCCCCGACAGGCTGCCGATGCGGCGTTTGGCCAGATCTGTGGCCTCCACTTCTGCTAAGGCCCGGGTAACTGCCACACGGTCCACCTGCGTGATGCGTTGCGGGCGGAGTGCCTGCCACCAGGTCGTGTGTCGTCCCAGCCGCCCGAGGTTTACGACTTCACGCACACTGATCGGAAAATCCCGGTCAAATTCGGGATGCTGCGGCACATAGCCCAGGCGATGACGCTGAGTGTATGCACTGCCACCCAGTACAGACACCTGCCCTGTATGGGGCGTGATCAGGCCCAGAACTAATTTTAACAGAGTACTTTTGCCGCCACCATTCGGACCGACAAGACCCAGAAATTCGCCGGGTGCTATCTGCAGGCTGATATCCCGTAACACCGGAAGGGTGCCGTACGCAAAGCTGACCTGATGTAATGCGATCACCGGGTTCACGGTGTCAGGGCCTGCGCCAGCGCCTGTGCGAGTCGTAGCAGACCGGGCGCATAATCTGCTGCCAGTGGATCTGCTCCGATCAGTTGCATCTGCATGTCGGCTGCCATCTGTTGTACCAGACGACGCTGAATCTGCGGCTGCATCAGAATCACGCGGATTTGTTGTGCTTGTGCCTGTCGGCGCAGGTGCACCAGAGATTTAGGGCCGGGCTGTTTGCCCGCGTCCTGCAGTGCGATCTGGGTCAGGCCATAGGCGGCGGCAAAATGGCCCCAGGCCGGGTGCCAGACCAGAAACCGGTGCTGGCGTACCGGTTGCAGCAGGGTACGGATGGTCTGATCCAGCGCACGTAATTGTCTGGCCAGTGTGGCATAACGCTGCTGGTACGCAGCAGCCTGCCGGGGGTCAAGTTGTGCCAGACGCTCGCTGATGTGTTTTGCGAATGATCGCATCTGGTTAGGGTCAGTCCAGAAGTGCGGATCCGGATGTTCAGTGCTATGACCATGGTCATGCTGATCTGTCTCTGTGGGAGGTGGTATGATCACCGGACCCGGATAGGTTGCGCGCAGGCGAGGCAGCCAGATGTGTTCAAACGGTAGTCCGGCAGCAATATACAGATCGCTGCGCGCCAGCTGGCTGATGTCGCGCGGTGTTGGTTGGAAATGATGCGGATCGGCACCGGGCTGCACCAGCGTGTGTACCTGTACCCGGGTTCCGCCGAGTTGTTCGACAATGGTCTGCAGCGGGGGCAGACTGACGCTGATCTGCAGTGGTGCAGCCCGCATGATCCCGGTGATCAGTAGCAATAAGAGACTCAGTAAGTATCGCATATGCGGAAGTACAGAAGAAATCAACCATTCCGCCTCTGAGAGGCAAGGTGTTTCACTGATAGTTTAACGGACTGATATGCACCTGACAGAACATTCCGGTACACTCTAACCAAACCGACCGGTAATATAATGTTCCGTCAGTTTATGCTGTGGGTTGGTGAAGATCTGTGTGGTTTCACCCACCTCAATCAGATGCCCTAAATGAAAATAAGCGGTACGTTGTGAGATCCGTGCCGCCTGCTGCATAGAATGCGTGACCACAGCAATCGTATAATTTTTGCGCAGTTCGACCAGCAACTCTTCTACCCGGGCAGTGGCAATCGGATCCAGAGCCGAACAAGGTTCGTCCATCAGGATCACTTCGGGTGACACTGCGATGGTGCGTGCAATACACAAACGTTGTTGCTGCCCGCCGGATAACCCGGTTCCGGGTGCCGCCAGGCGATCCTTCACTTCTGCCCATAAACCAGCCCGTCGCAGACTGGTCTCGACCACTTCATCCAGCTCTGTACCTTTACGCGCCAGCCCGTGAATACGCGGGCCATAAGCAACATTATCATAGATGGATTTCGGAAACGGATTCGGTTTCTGAAATACCATCCCGACCCGGGCCCGCAGTGGTACGACATCTAAGCGTTTATCATAGATATCCTGCTGATCCAGTCTGATGGTGCCGGACACACGACAACCCGCAATCGTATCGTTCATCCGGTTCAGACAACGCAGAAAGGTTGATTTACCGCAACCGGATGGCCCGATCATCGCAATCACTTCGTTACGTGCGATGCCCAGACTGACATCACAGATCGCTTGTTTATCGTCATAATAGACATTGACCTGGCTCGCAGTCATACGCGGTCGATCAACATAAGTCTTACCTATGGTACGGAAAGACTCATCAGATAGCTGTGTATCACCAGATACTGATTGCGGTTCACGCATGATGTTATTCTGACTCAATACGCCTTACAGGTATGCCTGTAACAGGATGGATCCCGCGAGCTATGGTTGGATAACGCTGGCATCGGGATCACCACATCAGTTTCAAGCGCATCTCTACCAGCGTCGTTCAAAGCGGCGGCGCAGCGCAACCGCACACGCATTCATGCTGATCAGGAAGGCCAGCAGCACCATGATCGCAGCGGAAGTGCGTTCAACAAATGCCCGTTCCGGGCTGTCTGCCCACAGATAGACCTGCACCGGCAATGCAGACGACGGATCCAGCGGGCTGTCCGGTATATCCACAATAAAGGCGACCATGCCGATCATCAGCAAAGGTGCGGTCTCGCCCAGTGCCTGTGCCATACCGATGATGGTACCGGTCAGCATCCCTGGCAGTGCCAGTGGCAGGACGTGATGAAACACCGTCTGGGTGTGAGATGCCCCGATGCCGAGTGCTGCCTCCCGAATGGAGGGCGGTACCGCCTGCAGTGCAGCACGACTGGCAATGATCACTGTCGGTAACGTCATCAGGGTGAGCACCAGACCCCCGACAAGTGGTGCGGAACGCGGCAGCCCGAACAGATTGATAAAGATCGCCAGTCCGAGCAGGCCGAAGACAATGGATGGCACAGCAGCCAGATTATTGATGTTGACCTCAATCAGATCAGTAAAGCGGTTGCGGGGCGCAAACTCTTCCAGATAGATGGCTGCAGCAATGCCGATCGGGCAGGATAACAGCAAGGTGACCAGCAGGGTATAAAAGGATCCCGCCATTGCTCCGCCGATACCGGCCAGTTCAGGCTCACGGGAATCACCAGAAGTAAAGAAATCAATATTCCAGCGCGTATGCAGCCGATCCTGTCGGGTCAGCTGTTGTAACCAGTTCAGATAATCGGCACCAAACCGTTCTTCTGCCGTGGCCTGATCAACATGGCCCTTCGTGATCATATCGACATCGTCATCGGCGAGCAACGCGACCTGGCGAGTCTGACCGATCAGGCCGGGATCCGCCAGTACCATCGCCCGGATCTGATATGTCGCACCGATACTCAGCAGTCGGTATAGCTGGCGTTTTGCACGCCGGCTCTTTACTTCCGGAAATAATGCCCGGAGCGGGGCACGTACCAGCTGACGATAATCCGCACGGGCCAGTTGTGCCGGATCGCGCTGTCCGGTCGGATCAAGTACCTGCGGGTCAAAATAGACCGGCAGCGTGATGTGAGTCTGTACAAACGCACTGTAGCCCTTGCTGATGATGTCCGCAAATAACAGCAGTACAAATGACAGACCGAGGATAACCGCACCCAGGCCCAGAGTGCGAAACCGCCGCTCGCGCGCATAGCGGCGTCTGAGCGAGGCCTGGACGGTGGCGTATACCGCCTGCTGGTGCTCATTCATAATGTTCCCGGTACCTGCGCACAATCCGCAGCGCAACGACATTGAGTGCCAGGGTGATCATAAATAACAACAGCCCCAGAGCAAATGCTGCCAGCGTCTTGGCACTGTCAAATTCCTGATCACCAACCAGTAGGGTGACGATCTGTACTGTGACAGTGGTCACAGCTTCCAGCGGATTTGCAGTCAGTTTCGCACTCAGTCCCGCCGCCATCACCACAATCATAGTCTCGCCGATCGCACGTGATACGGCCAGTAACACGCCTCCCATGATGCCCGGCAATGCTGCCGGTAACACCACCTGCCGGATAGTCTCGGACCGGGTCGCCCCCAGGCCGAAAGATGCATCGCGCAGTGCCTGCGGCACTGCGCTGATCACGTCATCTGATAAGGATGAGATAAACGGGATAATCATCACGCCCATCACCAGTCCCGCCGCCAGGGCACTTTCTGACGCGACCTCCAGCCCGAGTGACTCACCCAGCCCACGCAGTAACGGTGCCAGAGTGAGCGCAGCAAAAAAGCCATACACTACAGTGGGCACACCGGCCAGTACCTCCAGTACCGGTTTGGCGACCTGACGCAGCCTGGGATGCGCATATTCAGACAGATAGATCGCTGACATCAGACCAATCGGCACCGCCACCAGCATGGCAACGCCGGAGATCAGCAGGGTACCGGCCAGCAGCGGAATGGCACCAAATGCACCACTGGCACCGACCTGATCCGGTCGTAGAGCCGTCTGCGGGCTCCAGTCCAGGCCGAACAGAAAATCAGTAATCGGGATTTTTTGAAAAAAGCGGATGGATTCAAACAACACAGACAGCACAATGCCGACTGTGGTCAGAACAGCGATGGTAGAACTGAGGATAAGCAGGGCCCGCACGATCCATTCGACCCGGTTGCGGGCCCGCATTTCCGGCTGAATGGTGCGCCAGGCAAGACTGCCAATGAGGCTGGTTACGGCCAGTATCACTGCGATCCTGGCCAGGGTCGCGGTCTGCTGCCATTGTTGCAGCTGTACAGCGGCGGCCTGGATTTCGGGTGTTACCTGACCGGCCGTGATATTACCTGCTGCCAGGTTACGAATATCATTGATCAGCAGGCCCAGCTCAGCCGCTGGCAGGGTCTGCTGCTGTGCCGCCAGGCTGGCTGTAATCCAGGCGGTGAGGGCAGTTTCCTGAAACAATCCCCACAATAACAGCACCGCACCGGCCGGCAGGATCACCCAGAGGGCCAGATACCAGCCATAATAGGCGGGCAGTGAATGTAACCGACGGATGTTGTGGGTGCCGCCGACCGTCCGCACCGCACGCGCATGGCCCAGATAAAAGGCAGACAACCCCAGCAGGATCACAAGCAGTACAGCAACCGACATAGCACAACCTGACGGAAGGGAGTATCAGCCGCATCGTACCTGAGAGGTACGATGCGGCACTGCTGACAGAGGTGCGCAGTCTAACGCAGCTGCGCCATCGGTGTCAGCAGACTTGCATTCTCTGCATAGATCATTCGTTCTGCCACCGGCATCGGAATCAGGCCTTTATCAGTCAGATAGCCTTCGTCTCCCCAGGCCTGATCCGAGGTGAATTCAGCCAGAAACTCTGCTATGCCGGGGACGTTACCGACATGTGCCAGTTTGACATAAAAATATAATGGTCGTGATATCGGATAGTCGCCGGACGCAATCAGCTCAAATTCGGGCAGATGTCCGTCCACCAGAGCACCTTTGACCTGATCCCGGTTCTGGTCCAGAAAAGAGAAGCCAAAGATGCCGACGGCCTTCGGATTGGCTGCCAGTTTCTGCAGAATCAGATTGTCATTCTCACCGGCTTCAATATACACACCATCCTCGCGAATCGCATGCGCAATAATCTTAAAGACCCGTTTGCCTTTTTTGTTAAAGGCACTGGCCGGGATACCCAGTTTTGCCATCAGGGCCCTGATCTCTGCCGCATCCGTTGATCTGCGCAATTTTTTCAGGTCTGCAAACTGCTTTGCACCGCCTTCCATCGCCAGCTCAACAAACGCATCGCGTGTCCCTGAGGTTGGTGGCGGGCCTAATACCTCAATCCGGGTATCCGGCAAGGCCGGATCAATCTGGTGCCAGGTACGGTAAGGATTGTCAATCAGTCTGCCATCTGCTCCGGGTACCTGTTTCGCCAGAGCCAGGAAAATCGTTTTCCGGTCAAATCGCAGGCGTGGTGCCTGTTTCGCATTCGCCAGGACGATACCGTCATAACCGACCTTGACCTCCAGAATATCCCTGATGCGGTTAACGGCACATTTTTGTTGTTCAGAAGCCTTTATCCGGCGTGATGCATTGGTCACATCCGGGTGCTCCACCCCGATCCCGGCACAGAACAGCTTCAGCCCGCCACCGGAGCCGGTTGACTCAACCTTCGGTGTCTTAAAGGTGGTATTACGACCGAATTGTTCAGCCACAACAGTGGAAAAAGGATACACCGTTGAAGAACCCACGATGCTGATATAGTCTCGTGCAGCTGCGAATGCAGTGCCGGAGACGAATATTGCCGACAGGGTTGTCATCACACAGGCTTTTTTAAGCACAATGGCCTCCATTCAGGCAGATTTTGGTGAAGATCAGTCGTCTGCTCACAGCACCGTCAGACAGGCTGTCTGCGGATGCGATTCTGACAGAATCAGACCACAGAACCAATCACAAAATACACTTTTTTCGGTGATCATTCTGCCTTGCAGAATCAGGGCTCTTAAGCTGGAGGGTGTTCTCAAAAAGTGCTTGTCAGCAATTCCCGCTGCGATAGAAACCCCCAATAAAAATAAGGGTTGTAGGGGT
>CAWUJM010000048.1:0-11867 GCA_963922685.1 uncultured Gammaproteobacteria bacterium
ACGCCTCAAAAACCACTTCGCGACGCTCAACCAACTTTTCAGCGGGAATTGCTGGGAGTTGTTACAGACATTTGACAATACGTATGGTTTTCGTTTTCCGTTATTCCGGCAATGGCTGGCATACTATCACCCTGTCCGCCGGGAGCGCGAAGGCATCAGGATCTGATGCAGAGATGAAGCAAACACATGTCATCGTAAACAGAGACTGAGCACGCTGGTGGTGTCTACCTGAAAATAGCGACACAGGTGGTTGCCCTCCTGTGCCTGGAGGGGCATGGCCCGAGTCTGTTCTCCGAGGGCGTCTGCGGCCATGGATGGCCGCAGCCGAGCCCCCACGGATGGGTTTACGGCGTACCTCGGAGAATAGATTCGGGCCATGCTGACACAGATGGTTGCTACCATGCTTAGAGTTTCATGGCCTCGGAGTATCAACCCATATCATTCTGAATCGCATCTCCGGAAAATTCAGGCTCGTAATTCTGGCAGAAATCTGTTTGAATAGCCGGTTAGCTTACGCCTGACTGATGTCGCGTATGCATCAGATCAATCTTGTTATTGTTAATGTGGATAGCTCATGACACGCCAAACCGATCAGGATCCGACAGAAACTCAGGAATGGCTGGACGCACTGGACGCCGTGCTGGCCCATGAAGGCCCGGAACGTGCGCATTATCTGCTGGAATCGCTCATTCAGCGGGCACAATGTGGTGGTGTGCGACTACCCTACACGGCAAACACCGCTTATCTGAATACGCTGACCCCGGCGCAACAGAGTCCTTATCCGGGCAACCAGGCACTCGAATCGCGTCTGCGCGCGATTATCCGCTGGAATGCGATGGCGATGGTGGTACATGCGAACCGCAAATCATCCGAACTGGGCGGCCATATCGCCAGCTTTGCCTCAGTAGCAACCTTGTTTGATGTCGGGTTCAATCACTTTTTTCGCGCCACCAGTGCGGATCAGGAAGGTGATCTGGTCTTTTTTCAGGGACATTCTGCTCCGGGCGTCTATTCCCGTGCCTTTTTAGAAGGTCGGCTCACTGAAGAACATCTGGAAAGATTCCGACAGGAAGTAGATGGTGGCGGGCTCTCTTCTTATCCGCATCCCTGGCTGATGCCGGATTTCTGGCAGTTTCCAACCGTCTCCATGGGCCTGGGCCCGATTATGGCGATCTATCAGGCGCGCTTCATGCGCTATCTGCAGGATCGTCAGCTGATTCAGAATGCAGCAGAGCGCAAGGTCTGGGCATTTCTTGGCGATGGCGAGGTGGACGAACCCGAATCGCTCGGTGCAATTTCACTGGCCGCGCGGGAGCGGCTGGATAATCTGGTGTTTGTGGTCAACTGCAACCTGCAGCGGCTGGATGGCCCGGTACGCGGCAATGGCAAGATCATTCAGGAACTGGAGGCCGTCTTCCGGGGGGCTGGCTGGCATGTGCTGAAGGTGGTCTGGGGCGGTTCCTGGGATCCGCTACTGGAACGAGATCAGGATGGTATCCTGCTGCAACGCATGCAGGAAGCGGTGGATGGGGACTATCAGGCGTACAAAGCGAACGATGGTGCCTATGTGCGCAAACACTTTTTCGGCGCATCGCCGGAACTGGCTGCGATGGTGCAGAACCTGTCCGATGAAGACATCTGGCGACTGCAGCGCGGCGGACACGATCCGGTCAAGATCTATGCGGCGTATGCTGAAGCGATGGCGCATACCGGACAGCCAACAGTCATCCTGGCGAAGACCGTCAAGGGCTACGGGATGGGGAGTGCAGGCGAAGGTCAGAATATCACCCATTCGCAGAAAAAGATGGGTACCGAAGCCCTGAAAGAATTTCGTGACCGGTTCAGCATCCCGATTGCGGACGATAAGATTGCGTCAGCACCCTATTACAAACCGGCTCCGGACAGTCCGGAGATGCAATATCTGCACGACCGGAGGCAGACACTGGGCGGCTATCTGCCAAGTCGGCGCCGCGTTGCGAACACACTGCCGATTCCACCGCTGGAGGCATTTCAGGCCTTACTCGGTGGCAGTGGCGAGCGCGAAATGTCTACCACCATGGCATTTGTACGCTTCCTCGGGCTGCTGCTGCGGGATAAACAGGTCGCACCCTATGTCGTGCCGATTGTGCCGGACGAAGCGCGCACCTTCGGGATGGAAGGATTATTCCGTCAGATCGGCATTTATTCGTCTGTCGGGCAGCTGTATACCCCGGTTGACTCGGATCAGGTGATGTATTACCGCGAAGCCCAGCAAGGGCAGGTCCTGCAGGAAGGGATCAACGAAGCCGGTGCGATGTCCTCCTGGATCGCAGCAGCGACCTCGTACAGCAATCATGGCGTCAGCATGATCCCGTTCTATATCTATTATTCGATGTTTGGTTTCCAGCGTATCGGTGACCTGGCCTGGGCTGCCGGCGATATGCAGGCGCGCGGCTTTATGCTCGGCGGTACCGCCGGGCGCACAACACTGGCAGGTGAAGGGCTGCAGCATCAGGACGGACACAGCCACCTGATGGCGAATACCATCCCGAACTGCCGGGCATACGATCCGACCTTTGCGTATGAACTGGCAGTGATCCTGCAGCACGGGATGCACGAGATGTATGTCGAACAGCAGAACCTGTTCTACTATGTCACGGTGATGAACGAAAATTATCCGCAACCGGCGATGCCGGAGGGTGCAGACACGATTGCCGGGATACTGCGTGGTATCTATCGGTACCAGCAAGGCGGTAAACACAGACTGCGGGTGCAACTGATGGGTTCCGGCACTATCCTGCGCGAAGTGATCGCTGCAGCAGAATTACTGGAGCAGGACTGGCAGGTGTCGGCTGATGTGTGGAGTGTGACCAGCTTTAACGAACTACAACGGGATGGCAGCGACGTGGAACGCTGGAACCGGCTGCATCCGACCGAAACGCCGAAGACCAGTTATGTCACGCAGGTGCTGGCAGACACTGCGGGCCCTGCGATAGCCGCGACCGACTATATCCGTACCTATGCGGAACAGATCCGGCCTTATCTGGCCGGAAAAGACTATGTCACGCTGGGCACAGACGGATTTGGCCGTTCGGATCTGCGCAGCCAGTTGCGTAAACATTTCGAGGTCAACCGGTATTATGTCGCGGTTGCCGCCTTATATGCGCTGGCACAGCAGGGTGAAATGGATGCTGAGACAGTGGCGCAGGCCATAGCCGCTTACCCGGTAGACCCGGAAAAACCCAATCCGATCAGCGTATAACGTCGCGCTCTCAGAGGAGAAACAGCGTGGGACAACAAATCACAGTGACCCTGCCGGATATCGGCGACTTTAAGGACGTTGAGGTTGTCGAGCTGCTGGTCAGTGCAGGCGACACCATAGCCGCAGAAGATTCCGTCCTGACATTAGAAACGGACAAGGCAACGATGGAAATACCCGGCCCGCAGGCCGGCACCATTGTGCAGCTGCTGGTGCAGGTGGGTGATACCGTCAGCCAGGGCGATCCGATCCTGCTGCTGGAAACAGCGTCGGGTACCGCAGCAGCAGAACCGGAACCTGTTCCGGTTCCGGTTGAATCAGCCCCAACACTGACCGCAACAACCGTGGCCGACAAACCCACAGAACAGCCGATTCATATTCCGGACATCGGCGACTTTAAGGATGTCGAAGTCGTCGAAGTGCTGGTCAGTGTCGGCGATACCATCGCTGCGGAAGATGCTTTGCTGACATTAGAGACGGACAAGGCAACGATGGAAATTCCGGCACCCTGTGCCGGCACAATACAGACCCTACAGATCCAGGTGGGCGACCGGATCAATCAGGGTGACCAGATCGGCGTGGTGCAGACTACTGCCCCTGAGCCTGTAGCTATGCCAGAGTCAACAGCGAGCGCGCCACCTACTCCCCAGCCGACTGCAGCTTCGGCAGCTGCACCTGCACCTGCAGAGACGCCTCCCGCCGAGCCGGATGGACAGGCCAAGCCACATGCCGCACCGGGTGTGCGCCGCTTTGCGCGCGAACTGGGCGTGGCCCTGCAGCAAGTGACCGGAACCGGGCGCAAGGGTCGTATTCTGAAGAGTGACGTGCAGAACCACGTGAAACAGGCACTGGCCGGCCAGACAGACACAACGTCGAGTGGCACCTTCAGCCTGCCGGCAATGCCGGAGACAGATTACAGCCAGTGGGGTGAGGTAGAGCGCAAGCCGCTCAGCCGGATCAAAAAAATCAGTGGGCAGCACCTGCATAAGGCCTGGTTGGGCATCCCGCATGTCACCCAGTTTGACGAAGCGGATATTACCGAGCTGGAGGCATTCCGCAAGTCACAAAAAAAAGTTGCTGAAAAACAGGATATTAAACTAACCTTCATGCCCTTCCTGCTGAAGGCACTTACGGTAGCACTGGCCCGCTATCCACAATTTAATGCATCATTATCAGCCGATGGTGCCGAACTGATTTATAAACAGTATTGCCACCTTGGCGTAGCAGTGGACACACCGAAGGGCCTGATGGTGCCAGTGATCCGGGATGTTGACCAGAAGAGTGTATTCGACCTGGCGCGGGAACTGATGACCATCAGTGCCAGGGCCCGTAAAGGCACCTTAACTGCACAGGATATGCAGGGCGGCTGTCTGTCGATCTCCAGCCTGGGCGGGATTGGCGGTACCCAGTTCACCCCGATCGTCAACGCACCTGAAGTCGCGATTCTGGGCGTCTCGCGGGCTGCGATGCAGCCGAAGTGGGATGGTGCAGCATTTCAGCCGCGTCTGATCATGCCATTCAGCGTGTCGTATGATCACCGGGTGATAGACGGTGCTGAAGGGGTGCGTTTTACCACCTGTCTGGCGAGCCTGCTCAGTGACATCCGCCAGCTGGTCCTGTAGCCATACAGAGGAAACATCATGAATCAGGATATACAAACTCAGGTTGTGGTACTCGGCGCCGGGCCGGGCGGTTACAGCGCAGCCTTTCGTGCTGCCGATCTGGGACAACGCGTGGTACTGATAGAACGCTACCCCACACTGGGCGGCGTCTGCCTGAATGTCGGGTGTATACCGTCCAAGGCACTGCTGCATACCGCCGAAGTGATCAACGAAGCAGCAGAGCTACAGGTGATGGGTGTGAAATACCCGGCACCGGAGATTGATCTGGATGCGATGCGGAGCGGCAAAGAACAGGTGGTCGGCAAGCTGACCGGTGGACTGGCAGCACTGGCGAAACAACGCCAGGTGCAGGTGGTGCAGGGAGAAGGGCGTTTTGAGACAGATCGCCTGATTCAGGTCACAGCTGAGGATGGCCAGCAGACCCGGATACAGTTTGAACACTGCATCATCGCAGCCGGATCGCGACCGGTACAGATCCCGGGCTTTCCGAACGACGATCCGCGCCTGATTGATTCGACCGGTGCGCTGGAGCTGGCCGACATCCCGCAACGGATGCTGATTCTGGGTGGTGGCATCATCGGGCTGGAGATGGCGACCGTCTATGCCACACTCGGCAGCCAGATCGACATTGTCGAACTGCAGCCAGGCCTGATGCCGGGGTGTGATCGCGATCTGGTGAAACCATTGCAGCAACGGCTGCAGAAACAGGTGAACCACATCTGGCTGAACACCAGAGTGGATGCGATCAGCGCACAGGACGAAGGCCTGCAGGTCAGCTTTACCGGCGAACAGGCCCCTGAACCACAACAGTATGACCGGGTACTGGTCTCGGTCGGACGCGTCCCGAATGGCAGGCAGATCAACGCAGACGCCGCAGGTGTGCAGGTAGACGAGCGTGGCTATATTGCGGTGGATCAGAAAATGCGCACGAATGTACCGCATATCTATGCCATCGGCGATATCGTTGGCAACCCGATGCTGGCCCACAAGGCGGTGCACGAAGGCCATGTCGCGGCAGAAGTGATCGCCGGAAAACCGGCGTTATTTGATCCGCTGACGATTCCGTCCGTCGCCTACACAGATCCGGAGGTCGCCTGGATGGGACTGACCGAAACCGCCGCGAAGGAACAAGGCATCGCGATCGAAAAAGGTGTCTTTCCCTGGGCGGCGTCTGGCCGCGCTCTGGGCATACATCGTGCAGAAGGCCTGACTAAACTGATCTTTGATCCTGAGACAAAACGCATTCTGGGTGCCGGCATCGTCGGGCGCAATGCCGGCGAGCTGATCGGAGAAACCGTGCTGGCACTGGAGATGGGCGCAGATGCCGAAGATATCGGCCTGACCATTCATCCGCATCCGACCCTGAACGAGTCCATCGGTATGGCGGCTGAAATGGCCGAGGGCACGATTACCGACCTGATGCCGCCCCGCCGCCGCTAAGCCTGTCTGGTGACAAAAATACTCCTCTCAGCCTGCCTGCTGCACCTGTTACCGGCCTGCGCCATTAAATATCTGGATGAAACCACACAAACATGGCATCTGATCGGCATCGGTCATGTCAAACTACGCCTGACGCCACCTGCAGAAGGCGTACGTGCGGTCATCGCGGGCAATCAGACTGTCGGCATCAGCACAGGCTACGCCAGGCAGGGGCCATTTATTTCACTTGGTTATGATAACCAGACCTTATTGCAGGTAATGGACGATACTCAGGTTCGTTTCGACTGGTCATCAGCCTCGCCATTCAGTATACAGATCGGCACCGTCTACCCGGAAAATAATACCACCGCAACACCTGATAAACACCCGGACTAACACCGGAAACCATTATGCAGAATCTATACCGGATCATCATCCTGCCTGTGATATTACTCATGACAGCCTGTGCAGGCAATGTCGGCTACAACAGCATATTATTTCACACCCGATCTAATGTTGGTCTGGATTTCAGCCAGACACCACCTACATCAGAAATTACGATTGCACGTGAAGAAGGCGTCATTGAACCCAGCTTTGAAGGTGGCAAGACCTTACCCGTAGAAGCCAGTTTCAAGACAGGAAGCGACAGATTTTCCGGCTTTTTTCTGGGAATTGATCAGACCTTCGCCACAGGTGAGGCCGCTGTCGCAATGACCGCACTTTACCGGGCAGGAGATGCCGTATTACTCAAACCAGACGCCACAACAATAGCGGGATCCACACTCAGCAGCAGACAGTCCGTGATACTCGCAGATATTCAGGACAGGACAGGCCTCAGAGAATATTCGGGACTGCAATTATCCGCTATACCACAGGATGAAAATGGACAGGAAGTTCAATATCTGCAACCAGGCCAGGTCAAACCCTTAACCTTTATCACTAAAACGTCATTAGGTGCCGGAATCAACTGGACAGGAAATGCGCTGAGTGGTCTGCATGTGGGTTATAAACGTAAAGAGCTTGCCTGGGCACCTGTCAGTCTGTCTCAGGAAAATTCCGGATACCGGGCTGATACCCCTTCTTTACTGGCTACCATCAATTCAGACATGGTGGCAGATACAGATGAGAATCAGGGAAATAGTGTCCGATGGACTCAATATTTTGCCACCGGCGAGGCAGCAACCAATCTGGCCTTGCGACTGGATATCCGGACAACATTACTCAAAGATGCCCTGCCAGGTATCAATAATAGTTCAGAAACACAAAGATTGGCCTTTTTAAGCTTGAATCGCTGCGCAAAACAGATAGAAAATACCTACTTGGGAAAATTATTCTATGATGCTAACAAGCAGGATCTGATTACCCCAACCACATTCAGAACAGCCTACCAGGCCTTCTCTGACTGGAAAAAGAATCAGAATACAGAAACAGAACAGGGGCTGAAAATGCAGAGGTCACTCTATCTGGCTGAAATACTGGCAAAGGTCTATCAGGATATTCCCGCCAACACAGACAAGATGATTCAGCATGCTGACGTGGCCTGTTTACTAGCACCATCGCCCAGCATTCCGATAACATAAACAAAGGATACCGCCATGCCAGACTGGAAACAAACCAGTGTACCCTACGCAATATGGCAACATTGTATAATCGACCTGAAACAGCTTGGCTATACCGTAAAGAATACAACATGCCCACCGGGATCTGCAGACTGCAATATCTCTTATTATACTGAAGATGATGACAATGCATGGGAAGTGAAATTTATTCGTTGTGATAATTGCCGGGATCTCGTGGGTTATCTGATAGCAGAAGGATTCAACATTAAAGACGATGCCTGCACAAAACTGGTATCGGTACCGGAATGGTGTCGGATCCGGTACCGACCTGATATGACCTGATCAACAGCTCGCATGACACATGATCAGAACTTCAAAAACCTGATTCTGGACTATCCGTTACAGGCATTACGCTTTTTCGCGCCAACCGAAGCCGCCCGGATTCCGGACACAGTCCGGATTACCCCGATCCGACAGGAACAACTCAAACCACGTCTCGGCGACCGCTTTCGTGAGCTGGACTGTCCACTCAGAGTCGACTGGCCGGACGGTCAACGCGCTGCGTTATTATTCGCACTGGAAGAAGAAACTGAACCAAAAAAATTCTCCATCCACCGACTGATCCATTATTGTGTTGACCTGGCCGGATTATGTGACACTGACCGTGTCATACCGGTGGTCGTCTTTCTGCGCCCGGGCACCTGCCCGGCCCGGTTGCAACTCGGCACCACCACACACAAATATCTGGATTTTCATTATATCGCCTGCTATCTGCCCGGCCTGGCCTATGCGGATTACTGCAACAGCAACAATATTATCGCCAGGCTCAACCTGTGTAACATGGCAGCCGACGATACCCCGAAGCTGACTGTTTATGATCAGTCTTTACGCGGCCTGTTCCAGCTGGAACAAAGATCCGATAAGCGTGAAAAATACGCAGAATTTATTGATATTTATGCCGATTTAAGCGAACACGAAAGAGAACAGTATACCCAGCAGTATCTGACCGAGGAATCTGATATGACCACATTTGCCGGATGGTTCCGGGAACAGGGACATCAACAAGGTATGCAACAAGGCGTACAGCAAGGCTATGCTGCATTGTTAATCACATTACTCAGCAAAAAATTCAGTCAGGAACTGAACGATGCTGCACGTGAACGCATTACCCGGGCCGACACAGCAACACTGCATGACTGGTCTGAGCGGGTGCTGACCGCCCGCAGCCTTCAGGAAGTGTTTACCTGATCAACAGCCCGCATGACACATGATCAGAACTTCAAAAACCTGATTCTGGACTATCCGTTACAGGCATTACGCTTTTTCGCGCCAACCGAAGCCGCCCGGATTCCGGACACAGTCCGGATTACCCCGATCCGACAGGAACAACTCAAACCACGTCTCGGCGACCGCTTTCGTGAGCTGGACTGTCCACTCAGAGTCGACTGGCCGGACGGTCAACGCGCTGCGTTATTATTCGCACTGGAAGAAGAAACTGAACCAAAAAAATTCTCCATCCACCGACTGATCCATTATTGTGTTGACCTGGCCGGATTATGTGACACTGACCGTGTCATACCGGTGGTCGTCTTTCTGCGCCCGGGCACCTGCCCGGCCCGGTTGCAACTCGGCACCACCACACACAAATATCTGGATTTTCATTATATCGCCTGCTATCTGCCCGGCCTGGCCTATGCGGATTACTGCAACAGCAACAATATTATCGCCAGGCTCAACCTGTGTAACATGGCAGCCGACGATACCCCGAAGCTGACTGTTTATGATCAGTCTTTACGCGGCCTGTTCCAGCTGGAACAAAGATCCGATAAGCGTGAAAAATACGCAGAATTTATTGATATTTATGCCGATTTAAGCGAACACGAAAGAGAACAGTATACCCAGCAGTATCTGACCGAGGAATCTGATATGACCACATTTGCCGGATGGTTCCGGGAACAGGGACATCAACAAGGTATGCAACAAGGCATACAACGCGGTATGCAACAAGGTGTGCAACAAGGCTATGCCGCATTGTTAATCAGATTACTCAGCAAAAAATTCAGTCAGGAACTGAACGATGCTGCACGTGAACGCATCACCCGGGCCGACACAGCAACATTGCATGACTGGTCTGAGCGGGTACTGACCGCACGCAGTCTGCAGGACGTGTTCGCCTGATACCTGTCATTCTGCACCGCATTTTTTATTGATTGGCATCATAGCGTGACACCTTCCAGTGCCGCCTTAACCGTAGCCTGGCGAATCTGATCACGATTGCCGGTGAAATGTCTTAAACGGCTCCGGACGCCGGAAGGTCCAGCCCAAGCCAGCCAGACAGTGCCGACCGGCTTAGCCGCACTACCGCCACCCGGACCCGCAACACCGGTAACTGCGAGGGCAAATGCAGCTGAACTGTGTTCAATTACACCGGCGGCCATCGCTTCAGCAACCGGCTGACTGACAGCACCGTGTTGTTCCAGTAATGTTTCTGGTACACCTAACATCTGTTGTTTTGCTGCGTTACTGTAGGTAACAAATCCGCGATCAAACCAGGCACTGGCACCTGGCTGGTCTGTGATCAGCTTTGCAATCCAGCCACCGGTGCAGGATTCAGCACATGCCAGCATCGCCTGATGTGATTGTAACATCTGTCTGATCTGACTCATGCTGGAGGTCAGTTCGGTTGAGAGCGATATATCAGCATGCATCATTTATTGTTCAGGATAGTTTTGTGAGAAATGCATTTTATGCCCAGTCTGGTGGTGTGACGTCTGTTATTAATGCTTCAGCCTGCGGTGTGATACAGACCTGTCGGCACCATCGGGATAAGATCGGGCAGGTGTATGCGGGTCGGCATGGTATCGTGGGTGCGCTGGCTGAAGAAATTTATGCTACGGATCAGGAATCAGATGCTGCGATTGCCGCGCTGAAACACACACCATCAGGTGCATTTGGCTCATGTCGTCACAAGCTGCGTGAGGAACGTGAATATCAACGGTTGCTTGCGGTATTTCAGGCACATGACATCGGTTACTTTTTTTATAACGGCGGGGGTGATTCTGCGGATACCAGTGATAAGCTCACCCGATTCGCCAGACAGGTCGGCTATCCTTTGCAGGTTATCCATATTCCGAAGACAGTCGATAATGACTTACCACTGACAGATAATTGTCCGGGCTTTGGTTCTGTTGCGAAGTATATTGCAGTCTCCACGCTGGAGGCATCATTCGATGTGCGTTCCGGTGCTACCACATCGACTCAGGTGTTTGTGCTGGAAGTTATGGGACGCCATGCCGGCTGGATTGCTGCTGCCGGTGGACTGGCAGCTGATTATGATATACCGGTTGTGGTGCTGTTTCCGGAAGTTCCGTTTCACCAGACCCGTTTTCTGGGCCAGGTGAAGGCACAGACCGACCGTTATGGTTATTGTTCTGTTGTAGTATCAGAAGGCTGTCGCAGCCCCGATGGACGCTTTCTTGCGGATCAGGGTACCCGGGATGCATTCGGACACATGCAATTAGGGGGGGCAGCACCTGTCGTGGCACAGCTGATTAAGGATCAGCTGGGGTATAAGTACCATTGGGCAGTCGCTGATTATCTGCAGAGATCAGCCCGTCATCTGGCTTCAGCAGTTGATGTGGAACAGGCATATGCGCTCGGACAGTATGCGGTTGAACTGGCCCTGGCGGGCAAGTCTGGTGTTATGCCGACGATTGTGCGTGATTCTTCGCAACCGTATCGCTGGCATCCGGGAGAAGCGGCACTGTCTGATGTCGCTAATCAGGAAAAGATGATGCCAGCTGAATTTATTTCAGCGGACGGATTCGGCATCACTCAGGCCTGTAAAGATTATTTATATCCGTTAATCAGGGGAGAAGCCTATCCTGCTTATACTGAATCGGGTCTGCCGGATTATGTCACTTTGCAAAATGCACTGGTGCCGAAAAAACTGTCTCAATTTACGGTTTAAGGCCATCTCTGAATTAATTCATACCATTGTATGTGATACGCTCAGCTTGTTGCCGGGGT
>CAWUJM010000049.1:0-11847 GCA_963922685.1 uncultured Gammaproteobacteria bacterium
TAACGCTTGCCAGAAACCTGTGGTAGCAAATCACCACATCAGTTTGAATCGCACCTCTGATCACTTGTTCGGTATAAGTGTATTTGTAAGTCACCTTAAAGAGCGGCAACTTTAAGAAACGGCTGGGGATAGATAACACGAAAACCGCACCCTGTGTTACGGCAATACCGGTTGCGGGAGGGCACTGAAATAGGCATCAGGATCAACGAGTCGATGCTGGTGCTCGCAACAGGATCCTCGCCGGTAAGCCGCTAAGCGCACCAAATAACACCTGCGCAACCAGCACAGGTGCCAGAATAGCGAAGCCGAGCACAGGCGCACCAGCAAGAAACAGCAACATCAGATTGGTCGAGAAACGGGCCAGGCCCATCACTGCGCCGATCAACATCAATTGCAGGGTGCCCGCGATAAGACCGACAGATCGGTACAAGGACAGCAGCACATCGGCCAGAAAACCGGTCAGCACAAACTGGATCAATTCCAGAATACCCAGCTTGCCGAAGCCCAGCATAAAGCCGACCAGACCCATGCACAATCCGGTATGCAAGCCGCCAGACCGGCCTTGCGTTCTTTGCGCTGCAATCAGGAACAGCGGAATCAGCACCACATTTTTATGCCCTGGCGCGACCAGCAATCCCGGCACGAAAACGATCATTCTGAAGCTCAGCATCGCCAATGTCATGCCGACTATCACTGCAATGTCGTTGCGTGTTTGGGGATCAAGATCCGGCTCGTGCTGTGCCAGACGGTGCCCGGCACACTCAAATGCCGAGTCCATCAAATGCCGGATAGGCGACACATCACCTTTGAGTAAGGTACGCATGCGCGGTCCCGGGTTGGTGCCATCCGCTATTTTGCGACTCTTGCCGCGTTGCCGTCCATCAGCTCCGCTGAACAGTGCCAATGTGTGATCCAGCGCAATCGCGACATGGCGTGGAATGCCACAACGCACCAGGCCATTGCGCAGGGTCTTCGGCGCGGCTGCGTGTTGTACCCAGATGCTGGCCATGACCAGAATGAGTATGCGCGCATTCATCAGCAGACCCAGCCACAGGCCACTCAGATTGACCTCCAGACTGAAAAGCCAGAGTCCGACCGATATCCAGCGGTCTTCACCAGAGGGCGTGGGGACGAATGCGTAGGCCAGAAAAACCAGAATCAGAAACAATCCGACCCGACGAAACAGGGCCAGAGTGCGCCTGAGTGGCACCTTCGATCCTGTCCAGAGCAGAACCTGCAAGCCCGACAAAACAGCCAGCAGGTATGGGTCACTCAGAGCAAATAACAGCCCCGACGACAGCAGCAGGTACAGAATGTAAAACATGAATCATCGAATCTGCCTGCGTAGTCTCTACTCCTCCAGGTAGATTATCGTACCGACATGCTCGCCCCTGGCTGCGGCCTTAATGCGTTCCGGATGATGGCCGTTGATCAATTGCACCGCCTTTACCAGGCGCGCATTCTGCATGATATCCAGTAATATCCGGTCAAACGGCAGGGTCGGCAGATCGCGCTCGCGCAACGCCTGTACACTGATGCGCTCAATCAGCTTTGCGTCAGAATGTTCCTTAGGGTCTTTGTCATACAGCCCGTCAACATCCTTGGCCAGGATAACCGACTGGCAACCAAAACACTCGCCAAGCAGATAAGCCCCGGCGTCGCTGCGATTTGGCGGCACCCGGCCGACTTTGGGTGGATGTTCCCACAGGTTGTAGGGCGGCACACCATTGAAAATGACGCCGGGCACGGAGTTGATGAACAAGGGCAGCAGATGACCGAGAATCTCCGGCGGAATGGCAACCACGCCCTTTGGTGCCAGCAAGGTACCCAGAATATGCGCATTGCCCAGTGCATCCGCCATGGATAGCTGCGCCAGCACGCCGGTCGGTAGTCCGAGGTCGATGCCAACCGAGAACACATGTCGGCTGCGTGCGCCGCCACCAGTGCTGATGATCAATTTCCGGTCTTCCATTATTTCCATCAGCGCGTCGCAGGCACCGTAGCAAACATCTTTGCCTGCTTCAACGATGGTGCGACCACCGATCTTGATCACCGCCGCATCCGGCAACATTCGAAATGTGCGCTCCGAACCGGTAGACGCCATGACCTGTTTGTCCAGCAGGCTTTCGCGCATCAACGTAGACTGCATATGATGTCTGTTATCTGTATGACTCATCGTTTTAATCCGCCCTGATGATGGTACCCACATGCTCGCCGTTCAGCGCACGGGTCAGGTTGCCTCGCTCCAGGCCATTGATGATCTGGATTTCGCGCCGGTACACAGCACTTTTCATATGCTCCAGCACCGCACGTTCGACGACGACATCTTCCAGATCCATGGATTCCAGTTCGCCGACTGTGGTTTCAGGTATGAACCTGGCATGTTTGTCTTTTTTCGGATCAGCCGAATACAGGCCTTTTTCGTCCTTCACATAGATCATGGAGCGCGCGCCGAATACCTCGCTGACCAGATAAGTGCCTGTGTCGGTGCGATGTGGTGGAATCCGTCCGATCGCCGGATTGGGCTGCCAGAAGGTGTAAGGCGGCATACCAAAGCACACCACCGCATTGCGCTCCATCAGATACAACGGCAGTTGCGGAAACTGGATCGGCTCAATGAAGGGTATACCATGTTTAGACAGCAGGTAATGCAACATACGCGCATTCTGCATACTGACGAAGGTACCCAGCACACTGAGTACGCCGGTAGGCAGCTCCAGCTCACTGGCCACGCTGTAGGCATGGCGTGCGCGAGTGCCGGCACCGGTGCCAATAATCATCTTATGGCGCGGCAGATTGTCCACCACTTCTTCAAGCAGCGGAAACACCGCCTTGCGCCCACGATCAATCAGGCTGTGGCCGCCGATCTTGACCACATTCGCCTCGGGCAGAATCTGCACCGGTTCAGTTCTGGCCGTCTCCGCCATCAGAGCCTCATCGGTCAGGCTGCCTGTGACCAGGTGCTGGCCGAGTTCGGTGAGTCGTTCATCAGTCATAATATTTATTCAACAACCTGTTATTTCTTTAATGTGGTGGAAAACGAAATGCACGCAACACATAATGGCTGGTGAATTTCCCGGTGTAATCAATAGCTTCATAGTGCTGCAGTGCCCAAGCCTGCAATTCAGCCAGTACGGCCGTTTGCGCAGACTGATCCAGTGAGTTGCCCGCCAGACCGGGTTTGGCCACCCAGTTATTCAGCGAAGTTTGCGGCGATTCGGTCACCTGCCAGACGGCTGCTTCAATCGTACCCAGATCATCAGCACCACTGTTCACACACTGCGTGGCGAATGCCTGCATATTGCGTTTGCCGTCACGCGCCCGGACGCCCCTGGCCCGCAGGATTTCACGCATCTTACGGCGCATAGTATCCGCAATACCATCCGGATCACGCACGACACGGCCCAGCGCGCAGACGAATCCCTGATCAGAGCCAGACCTTCTGATCCCGGACAACACATGCTCAGGATCCAGCAGGTGCAAGGCACGTGAACTGAACACCAGATCGGCCTGCAAACCACTCAGCGGCCAGGCCTGATTAGCATCAGTATGGATCAGGCGTAACCGCTTGTTTTCAAACACCCGCTGACGGAATTTATCAAGCATGCGCTCTGACGCATCCAGCCCCGCATAATGGTTTGCCGCAGCACTCAGAAACTGACCGATCTCGCCCGTGCCACAGCCGATTTCCAGAATATCCGGCCCTGCTATTGTTCCGGTAAGACCGATTGCGGCTCTGGCGACCTGTTGCGCAATATCCCTGCCGATGCCGGCACGCGAATCATAGAAACCAGCCTGTTCATCATAATCCGGCGTGCGCATCAGGCGGCACTGCGGAAGATGAAATAGGCCGCACCGATCAGACAAAGTGCAGCCCAGAAGTAATCCAGCTTGAGCGGCGCGTCCATCACCAACATCGCAAACGGGATAAACAACACCAGCGACATGCTGACCTGCAGAATCTGCAACTGTGCTAGGGTCATCTCCTGATAACCGATTCGATTGGCCGGGATATGCACCATGTATTCAAAAAAGGCGATCGACCAACTGACGATAGCGGCAACAAACCAATGGTTGTTGCTGAGGCTTTTCAGGTGAAAATACCAGGCCGTCAGCATGAACAGATTGGAGACCGTCAGTAACAGGACGGTTTTATGAAAAACCGGGGAGGATAATAATTCCAGAGGCATAAATCAGGTTTCCGATCGCAAAAAAAAGCCTGAGCTCCCGCGAAGATCGCGGGAACTCAGGCAGACAAATGCTGAATCGGGTTTATTTTATCCCGCCATATTCCATAATGGCTTCGTACAGTTTTTGCAAGTTCTCCTTCTTACTCGTCTTAAGATATTCAAGTGTTGGTTCAATCGTCACCACCTGCATCATACCATTATCTTCATGATCCAGAACATGGCAATGTTGCACAAAAGAGCCGGTGAACTGCGTATAGCGTGTTCTGATGGTAGCAATTTCCTTTGCGTCCTTCTCATCATCTCTGTACACCGGGGCTACCAGAGTGTCTTTCCATACCCATGCGTTTTCATCCATACCAGCAGCGGCAAAGTCATAGCCTGTGCCATAAGCATATTTGCGCTGTACCTGAAACGGATTGACGTGAATGTGGAAAATATGGCCTCCAGTAAGACCTCCAGCAGGATTGTTATCTTTATCGACCCTTCCAGCAGTCTTATCTGGTTGTGATTCTGCACTGATTTTCCACTCATTGGCGGAATTAATCGAAAATAATCGTGCAAAGCTCTTGGAAGAATTAAAGTTCATACAATTCCAATGGCCATTTTTATCTCTACCATCACAAATCATGTAGAACCTTTCAGGATTCTTCTCATCACAATTCTTGAGCGTACCATCTTCTGCTTTACAAGGCGTACAGTTACCGCCGTACTCCGAGCATTGATACTGGCTGGAAATTAAATAATGAACACGCTGGAGCTTGCCTTTAGCCAGCTCCTCCGGAGTTAGCGGCTGCAAGGGTGCTTCGTTGTTGTATGGATCGCCCTGCTGATAGTCAAGATAAGCATCTTCGATATCTGCCAGTTTTGGTAGAGGGGCAACCTCGGTTCCGCTTTGCACATCTATCTGCGCCAATACTCTTCTGAAGTTACGTGTATTTGGATCCTTTGGATCTTTTTGGATTGCCTGCCCCTTGTCAATCAGCCAGAAAGCTTCACCATCTTTTAAGCTATCTTTTTCTGTTTGCAGAATTTGCACCAATACATCTGTGCGGTAAGCCGGTGCTAACACAGCATAAGGTATTTCTGGCATGGTACCTGTTGGTAAGCCGTCCAGAGAAATTTCATGCATGTTAATCACTTCTTGCACTTCGCCGGTAGTTTTGTTTACCCGCACCAGTTGTGGGTTGATGCCGTTCGTTATGCCGGCATGGATAAAGCGCCAGCGCTGTAGTTCCCCAGCCTTTATCGGGATTTTAGGATAGGCTTGCCCATTCACAAACACTGGACGATTCAGAGCTGCGTATCCTTTCTGTTCCAGATTTTTATATACGTCCGGTTCATGTTCGTCTTCTCCAACCTGACCGTCTTCACGGTATGCCAGTTGTTGAAAAACCATAATGCGGTCTGCAGCGACATCTCTGATTGCCGGGATGGCATCCAGTCCTTTTGTATCATCTTTCACAATCAAAGCACCTGCCATACCACTGGCAACCTGCAAAGCGGTTGAACCATGGACATGGGAATGGTACCAGAAGGTACCACTGGGGTGATCGCTCGGCAAATGAACTATTTGCCGGTTGTCGCTGCCAGGCTCCATTAGTCGAAAAATATTGTCGGATTCACCTGTTGGGTCCACGCGCCAACCATGGGTATGTAAATTAGTGACATTAAAATTATGTGGCTTGTTTAAATCCTTATCCGCACCGGCTGGGGGAATATAACCCAAAAAGGTCGATTCACCGCCGTGACCAGCACCACTCATGTGGTGTTCCGCATCCTGCTCTTGCAGCTTGTTGGTTATCAGAGCACGATAGGTCTGGCCCGGTCTGATGCGCATGGTCGGGCCAACCGGGCGGTCATTGTATCTGAGCCCTGCCCACTGCCTGAGGTTAGTCTTGCATCCGGCCAACACGGGTTGCTTATATTCGACATCCAGATCGGCACATTCACTATTCGGTTCGAACTCTGAATTGCCATCGCCGACTGGATAATCCCTCTTCAGATTGGCACATTTATGCGGTTTGGCATTTTTATTACTGCCAGTAAAATCATATTCTGGTGGATTAGAGAAATCCGTCGCGTCCGCCATCAGACCGTTCATCTGATCCTGAGTAGTCATTACCTCACAACCATCTCCGACTTCTTTTTCCGAATTCGGACTAGCACTCGCTGAAGCGGATGCGGCACACGTTAACAGGATCAGACCGGCGTGTTTTACGCCTTGATACGTTGTTCGCAAATTGCTGAATTTCATTTTTATAACCTCCGGTAATTTGAAACAGTCAGACGCTTCGCGCAGAAGTGCCTGTTTCTGACAGATTCTCAACCATAGCATATTTGTGAAATATTTTCCCGATTTTTTATGCACCCCGGAAGCAGGGTTTGTCAGGCAGGATGATTGCGCCTCTCACAAATTGAGATGGGAATTTCAGGCCTGAACGCAGACATCCTCAGGCGTCTCAAACAGCCTGATGGGTTGTTTCGGTGGTATCATGAGCCGCCGGAAATTCCGCATACTCAACTGGTGTTGCGGCGTTCGGGAATTTATCCGGCACCCCGTAGTGCCCGAATCTTCCGGTACCTTGCAAAGCCTGCCACCCGTCACCCTGAAATCTGCTGAATAGTGAACAGATAGTGAGTTACGACACAACTTCAATCAAAGTCCTGAAAGGATTAGATGCCGTACGCAAACGCCCCGGCATGTATATCGGCGATACCGATGATGGCACTGGACTGCATCATATGGTGTTCGAGGTGGTGGATAACGCCATTGACGAGGCATTGGCCGGCTATTGTCGGACAATCCAGGTCACGATCCGGCAGACTGGTGCGGTCAGCGTATCAGACGACGGACGAGGTATCCCGGTCGGAATGCATGAAGAAGGCAAATCTGCCGCAGAAGTGATTATGACCGTGCTGCATGCCGGTGGTAAGTTTGATGACAATTCGTACAAGGTATCCGGCGGATTACACGGGGTTGGCGTCTCGGTAGTGAACGCGTTATCAGAAGAACTACACCTGGTGACCGAGCGGGAAGGACATCGGTATGAGCAGTCTTATCATCTGGGTGAACCGTCAGCCCCGCTGGCACAGGTCGCACCCTCAGATAAGACCGGAACGACGATTACCTTCCGGCCAAGCCGGACGATCTTTTCTGACGTTGAGTTCCGATATGCGATCCTGGCAAAACGATTGCGTGAGCTGGCCTTTCTGAACTCCGGTGTGCAGATTATCCTGACGGATGAACGTACCGATGAAACCGCAACCTTTGCATATGCCGGCGGTATTCAGGCATTCGTGGAACACCTGAATCAGAACAAGACCGCACTGCACCGTAAGATCTTTTATTTTGCGCAGACAGCAGAGCAGGTCGGTATCGAAATCGCGCTGCAATGGAATGATAGCTATCAGGAACATGTGTATTGTTTTACCAACAATATCCCGCAGAAAGATGGAGGTACGCATCTGGCCGGATTCCGTGCCGGTCTGACCCGCACACTGAATAACTACATAGATAAAGAACACAGCAGCAAAAAACAAAAAATTGCCACCAGCGGTGACGATGCACGTGAAGGCCTGACCGCCGTCGTCTCGGTCAAGGTGCCGGATCCGAAGTTTTCATCGCAGACCAAGGACAAGCTGGTTTCTTCAGAGATCAAGCCGCTGGTTGAATCCACGCTGAGCGAACGGTTGCAGGATTATCTGCTGGAAAATCCGGCCGAAGGCAAACTGATTGCAGCGAAGATCATCGAATCAGCCCGGGCACGTGAAGCCGCACGCAAAGCGCGCGAGATGACACGGCGTAAAAGTGTGCTGGATGTTGCCGGTCTGCCGGGCAAACTGGCGGATTGTCAGGAAAAAGACCCGGCCTTATCCGAGCTGTATCTGGTGGAGGGTGATTCAGCCGGTGGATCTGCCAAACAGGGCCGGGATCGACGCTCACAAGCGATTCTGCCACTGAAAGGCAAGATCCTGAATATCGAAAAGGCCCGTTTTGACAAGATGTTATCTTCAGCTGAGGTCGGCACCCTGATCACAGCACTGGGCTGCGGTATCGGACGTGATGAGTTCACACTGGAAAAACTGCGTTACCACCGCATCATTATCATGACCGATGCGGATGTGGATGGCGCACACATCCGCACCCTGTTGCTGACCTTTTTTTACCGGCAGATGCCAGCACTGATTGAGCAGGGTCACATCTATATTGCGCAGCCACCCCTGTACAAAATCAGGAAGGGAAAGCAGGAAACCTATCTGAAGGACGATCCGGCGCTGAATGACTATCTGCTCAATCATGCTCTGGAACAGGCACAACTGCATGTGAATGCAGAAGCTCCGGCCTTATCTGAGGTTGCATTTGAGCAGCTGGCGCGACAGTTTGCTGGCGTGCAGACCACCCAGCAGAAGCTGGGACGGCGCTACGATCCGATCTTTATGCGTATTCTGCCAACATTACCACCGGTCACGCCGACACTGTTACAGTCACCGGCTGCGCTGGATACCTGGCTGGCAGAGCTGGAACAACAGTTGCAACAGCATGCCGGTACAACGGCTAACCGTTATCAGGTGCAGCGGGAAGAAAACGATGCGATACAACTGACCTGCTGGACCCACGGCATTCCGGGCAGTACGCTGATCCCATTACGCTTTTTTCAGACCGCCGAATACCAGCAGATGGTTGAACTGGGTGCCGGTACGAACGACCTGTTCAGTGATGCTGCGTATGTGCAGCGCGGCGACAGACAACAACCGGTCAGCAGTTTTGCAGAAGCCTTTCACTGGCTGATGGCTGAGGCCCGGAAGGGCCAGCATATCCAGCGTTATAAGGGGCTTGGCGAGATGAACCCGGAACAACTGTGGGAAACTACGATGGATCCGCTGAACCGGCGGTTGCTGCAGGTGAATATCGAAGATGCGATGCAATCGGATGCGATCTTTACCACACTGATGGGCGATCTGGTGGAGCCACGCCGCGAATTTATTGAGCGGCACGCGCTAACCGTTGAAAATCTGGATATCTGAATTATCCGGCTGAATTACTGATTGACGCTCTGATCTGGTCTCCGTAGAATCGCGCAACTTTTGCATCGAATACCCCACTTGTTGTTGATGAGCATACCCTGATGACTGCTACCTATAGCGCAAGACAGAAAGACATCACCCATGACTGGTACCTGGTGGATGCCGAAGGCAGAACACTGGGACGTCTGGCCTCAGAAATCGCCCGCCGTCTGCGGGGTAAACATAAACCGATGTTCACTCCGAATATGGATACCGGGGATTATATTGTGGTGGTGAATGCGGCCCGGATTGCCGTGACCGGCAACAAACTGAAGGATAAAATGTATCATCATCATACCGGGTATGTCGGTCATCTGAAGTCGATCAGTCTGGAAAAACAGCTGCAGCAGGCACCGGAGCGTGTCCTGCAGGCTGCAGTGAAGGGCATGTTGCCGAAAAATCCGCTGGGCCGCGCGATGTTTAAAAAACTGCGCGTATTCGCAGGTGCCGAGCACACTCATCAGGCGCAACAACCACAACCGCTGGCATTGTAAACCGAGAACATTATGACTCATCCGACACCGGCCGCCACCGGCCGCCGTAAGACTTCCGTAGCCCGGGTATTTGTACGTCCCGGCAATGGTAGCATCACTGTCAATCAGCGGCCGCTGGATCGTTTTTTCGGGCGCGAAACCGCACGTATGGTGGTGCGGCAGCCGCTGCTGCTGACCGAAACGCAGGACAAGGTAGATGTCGTCGTGAATGTCACCGGCGGCGGTGGCAGTGGTCAGGCCGGTGCGATCCGGCATGGTCTGGCACGTGCCTTGCTGAAATATAATGAGGAACTGCGGGCACCGCTGCGTACCGCCGGCTTTCTGACCCGTGATTCACGGATGGTTGAGCGTAAAAAGATCGGCCTGCATAAGGCCCGGAAACGTCCGCAATACTCGAAACGTTGATGGCATTGTCGTCCGGGTGAGTTGCTGATGCAGATCATCTTTTTATCGCGCAGACGCCAGAGCGTCCACCTGCGTCTGCCGCATGTCCTGTTCTGGTTGACCTCCGGCCTGGGTTTGTGTGCAATTGCTCTGATCACGCTCGGCTATACGCTGGGTGCGCACGAAACTCAGCAACAGACCGCTGACCGTGCGCTGGTGGAATTACGTACCCTGCTCCGACAGGCACAGGATACGGTGGCACAGGTACGATCCGATCAGGATAGCCATCTGAATGCGTTAGGCCTGCGGGTAGCCGGAATACAGGCGCGGATGATGCGGATTGATGCGCTGGGCGAGCGGATGGTCCGGATCGGCGGGCTGAATCAGGCTGAATTTGATTTTTCAGTTATACCGGCAATGGGCGGTAACCCGGCAGAAACGGGTACGGCGCAAAGTATCGGCGATATCCGCAACGACCTGGATCAGATGAGTGCCCTGCTGGCAGACCGCGAACATAAGCTGGCAGCACTGGAGTCTTACTGGCTGAATCGCGATCTGCTGCAGGCCGCATTTCCATCTGGTCGGCCGGTACAGCAGGGCTGGGTTTCATCACGTTTCGGTGCACGCACTGACCCCATTAATGGCTACCGGAGCCATCATAAAGGGATGGATTTTGCCGCGCAGACCGGCACCCCGATTCATACTGTCGCTGCAGGTATTGTGCAGCGAGCCGGTACCATGCGCGGGTTTGGTAATGTGGTTGAGATCAGCCATGCGGATGGCTACAGCACCCTGTATGCGCACAATCAGAAGAATCTGGTACGCCGGGGTGACATTGTACGCAAAGGCCAGGTAGTCGCCCTGTTAGGCAGCAGTGGCCGTTCCAGCGGACCACATGTCCACTTTGAAGTCCGCAAGGATGGCAAGCCGGTTAATCCGCACCGTTATATTCAGGTTGTCTCCGCAAACTAACCGGAGTCACCCCACCCTCATTCTCCGGAGACTATCAGGATGCCAGTGTGCTTTAACCGGGCCGGGCTGTTCCGGAAAGACCGATATAACGTGATTGATCTGTTGCGGTGCAGGGATGTGTCGAACTCATTGCCCTGTCAGCAGAAGCGCACTCATCAGGGGGTCACATCTTGTCTATAAAGGGTGGCCTGAATGGAAAGTTGGTTTGGTGGTGATTTACGGGCACCTCTGAAAACGGTGGATTTAAGTATGTATGTTGACTGGCCGATATTAAGTGTACTGATCTGGTTGCCGATACTGGGCGGACTGCTGGTGTCAGCACTGGGTACCCGCTCATCTGAAGGAGCACGCTGGCTGGCTCTGGGTGTGGCGGCGCTGACCTTTGTGTGCAGTGTGCCGCTGTATACCGGGTTTGATATCACGACAGCCCGGATGCAGTTTGTTGAGCACGTGCCCTGGATTCCGTCATTTGATGTGGCTTACCATCTGGGTGTGGATGGCATCTCAATGCCACTGATTCTGCTCACGACCTTCATTTCGATTCTGGTGATTGCGGCTGGCTGGGCTGTGATTCAGCATCAGCCCGGGCACTATATGGCGGCCTTTCTGGTGATGGAAGGCATCATGGTCGGGGTGTTTGCGGCTCTGGATGCGATGTTGTTTTATGTCTTCTGGGAAGCGATGCTGATCCCGATGTTTCTGATCATCGGTATCTGGGGCGGGCCGAACCGGGTGTATGCCAC
>CAWUJM010000050.1:0-11140 GCA_963922685.1 uncultured Gammaproteobacteria bacterium
AAGACGACAACGGCAAACAGGAAATCTACATCCATGCCGAAAAAGACCAGAACAACATCGTCAAACATAACGAGACCACCGAAGTCGGCAACGACCGAACCGAAAATATCGGCAACAATGAGACGATCACCATCGGCAATGATCGCACCGAACAGGTCGGCAACAACGAAACCATTACGATTGGCAATGACCGAACCGAACAGGTCGGGAATAACAAAAATGTAACCATCAGCGGTAATCAGACGACACTCGTCAAACTGAATCAGGCTGAGACCGTTCTGATTGCGAAGGCCCTGACAGTAGGTGCTGGCTATCAGGTCAGTGTCGGCGCGTCAAAGAATGAAACGGTGGGTCTTTCCAGCACAGAACAGGTCGGGTTGCTGAAACAGACCGTCGTCGGCAAGCGTTATGTCCTGCAGGTGGGTAATAGCTCACTCACCCTGAAGGCAGATGGCACCATCCTGCTGGAAGGCAAAAAGATCGCGATCAATGGCGCAAAAAAAGTCGAGATCAACGGCAAGATGGTGGACATCAATTAGCGAGGCCGGATCGTGCTGTTACATAATCACACGCCCTTTCCCGCCATTGCCTAGCCCAGCCTGGATCAACAAGGCCGTGAACAGACCAGTCTGGTCGTACGCGTCACCTGCGCCCTGCAGGCACCCGATGAACAGGGAGTATGGTCGCTGCGTCCTGCGCCGGAGCAGGGCGAACTATACGGTGAGGACGTGTTTTACGATGATCAGGACGATCCGCAAACCACATCGGTCGCCGCTGAAAGCGATTATTGTCCCGGCAAACCACATACAGACATCCTCCTGAATGCGGTTGCCTGGGCACCTGGTATACAGCCTGTCGCCAGCTGGACCTGCGGACTACAGATGCTGCGTCTGTACAGGGATCGACACCGGCATCTGCGGACGGTCACGCTTATCGACAAGTCCTTGCAGGTGTATGGCCCGCGCCACTGGCAACTTAACCGGGCACTGGGCTACCGGCACTGGCAACTGACTGAGCCGGAACCGATCCGCCGGTTACCGATCCGGTATGAATATGCCTATGGTGGCTGTATACCGAACCCGGATCCGGCACCGGATGCGGATCCCTATCTGGCCTGTCATGCCGGAAATCCTGCCGGATGTGGTCTGGTACACCCGATACAACTGGATCAGACCCCGCAACAGATTCCGGCCCCGCAGATCGTCCTGGCCGAAGAGGCCGGACAACTCCGCCAGACCATCACCCGCAGGCGACTGCCAGTACCCTTGCGTGTCGCCGGGCTGGGCATCATCCATCGTGCCTGGCAGCCCCGGCGGGATAAGACTGGTACCCTGGATGCTGACTGGCTGGCCAGCAAGGCACCCCTGCTACCAGATGATTTTGACGAAGCACACCAGAATGCAGCACCGGAAGATCAGCAGATCCCCGGCTACGCCAGGCCCGGCGATCTGATCCTGTTGCACCAACTGTACCGTAAACGCATCGCGTTGCGTATCCCGGAGATCGCCTTTATCGCGGGCTGGCGTGTACAACCAACACAGGCCTATCAGCCCGCGTTGCCTGATCTGGACACCGTGCTGCTGGACCTCCAGGCCGAAGATCCGGCAGACTGGTCTGTCAGCCTGAGCTGGCGCAAGCAACTACCTGCCGCAACAGAGGCCCGCCTGGATCTGCGGGTCGGCGCAGCACTCCAGGCCTCACCAACCGGGGCTGCTGATGCGTAACTACACAGCGCGACAGAACGGACGTCAGAAGGTGATCTGCCTGTGTCCCAGCATCAACAAGACCCAGATCGGCAATGTCGTGGTACCCATCCCGTATCCGGTACAACAAAGCCTGGCTAAGGCGAAAAAGGTCAGCCGCAACGTCTGTTTTAACCGGGACCAGGCCTTCACTTCGGCCAGCCATACCCGCAAGGTCACCGGCGATGCGCCCGGACGCCTGAAGGGCATCATCAGCAATACCACCAGCGCGCAGGCAGCACCCAAACAACATTCACGCAATATCCGCATCAACAAAAAATGGCTGGTACGCTGCGGCGACCGGTTTACAATGAACAAAAACAATACGCAGGGTACGCTGGTATACAGCCCGCCACCCGCAGGCCCTGCGATCAGTGACGATGGCCGGATAGAGGCTGCGGATGATGCCACGCCGGATACCGGCCTGCTGCCAGAAGCACACGACTATCACCCGGGCCATCTGGCCGAATATGAAGGACATATCCGCCAGACCTTTGCCGATAGCCAGAAAAACTGGCGCGACTTTGTCAGCTTATGGCGCACCGATCCGGTTGGCGCACTGGTGCAGCAGGCCCGTAAGACACAACAGGCACTGAAAGAAACCCTGGACAACATAGCCAAAGATGCAGGCCAGTGGGCAACCCGACAGGCAAACCAATACACCAACTGGTGGCACACGCATGGACAGAAGGCCTGGCAGGATGCAGGTCTGGGGACGATTGCTAACGCAGCAGCAACATTAGCACCTATCGCTCTGGGCACTGCCGCAGGCGTTATCAATCCGGCCAGAAAGATAAATGCTGTCGGTAAGATCGGTAAGGCCGTAGCCACGGGCAAAAAAAGAAAAAAAGTCAGAAAAAATAGTGGTAACAAAAAACCAGATAAAAAAATACCTGCTTTACGCCAACAATATGTTAATGAAGTTAAGGCATTATCCAAAAAAGCTGAAAACATGCGTAAAGCCGGATTACCCAGTGAAAAAATTGCCCGGACCTTGCACGCTGATAGACGTGCACTGGGTGTTAAATATAAAGATCTCACACCACCAGCTAAGCTAAAAGAAATCCACGCAAGAAATATCAAAAAATATGGTGATAAGCTCGGGCCCTCTATTGACTATCTGAGAAGCAGAGGTAAAAGCTGGGACGATATCATAGAGAGTGCCAGCAGAGCTGGTGGCAAAGATCTGGGTTTTTAAGAGAACGCAAATGATCTGGTTACAATCTAATGAAAGATACGATACCTTAGCACAATACGATCCTGAACAAGGTGTTTTTTCGATAAAGACCAAAACTGAATCAGGTGATCAGGTGACTGAAAAAACGGATGGATTCTTTTCTGTATTATCAGATGTATTCGTTGCCTTATACCGATCAGAACATGCCTTATTTTTATGTGTAGGCGATCAACGTATTGTACTAACGGATGATCTTCGGATAAATGTCTCGGGTGGTGCAGATCAAAGGCAGTTAATAGTTAAAAAACATAGTACCATTATTACGCAACTCACTTATTGCCTGGATGAAGAAGAAAACCTAGCGGACGACCCCACACCGTTTATTGAAGATGAAGATTTTGATTTCGGTTTGTTTGTCGCAAATGTCGCTAATAATCACAAGCGCAAACAGGTTTTTCTTGGTTTAGCCTGAGTGCTTTTTGAAGACGGACAGCAAGATGTCAAGCGGTACTAAAGGAGGGACTAAAAAATGCAGAAATTCAAACAAGAATAAAGGTGATTGCGCAGAGGAACTATTAGAAAAACACTATAAGAGCGAAGGTTATGAGCCCTTAGATACCCAAAGTTTAATGAATAAACAAGGAAATGGTATTGATCATGCCTTTGTCAACAAAAAAACCGGAGAGCTCATATTTATAGAAACTAAAGGAACCAGCAACCCAAATTCAAATAGAATACCTTTATCTAAATTACAAAAAGAAGGGGGCAAGGAATATATCAGAAACAGAATAGAAGCTATGCTGAATGGCTTTTATGAAGGCGCAGGACCTTGGACTAAGTATAAACACAATAAAAAGTTCAAAAAGAAAATAAGGAAATTACTAAAAGCCCAACAAAGAGCTAAAAGCACTTCTTATAAAAAATGTCGTGTGTGGGTTGCACAAGATAATAGTGGTTGTTATGGGCAATCCAGTCCGACCGGCGAAAAGCCTGCTACGGGTATATGCGAACCACACCCGGATAAGAAAGAACCAAATTGTATAGATTGGCCTTCTGAAGTAAACCCTGCTTTTGAGTGATGTTTTTGATGATACTGGAGCTATATATGGATAGAAATAAACATGTAATGCAATTAATAAAAAAACAAAGTGATTTTTATAAGGAAAACGTCGGATGGCTATTCCCAAGTAAAACTAAGGAATCTGAATTGTGGCAAGAAACAAAAGAAGAACTGGAAGAAATGCTGGAAGAAGACGATCCTGTACTGGCTGATATTAATTTAATGGATTTTTCTGACTGGTATTTGAGATATTCCCAATATGTCTGGGTAGAAGTTATCGATAAAAAGTTACAAAAGAAAGCCTTTTCTCATGGTTCCTGGTGTGGATATAAAAGTATAAAAGTTCGTGCTGAAGTCGGACGTATTAAAAAACAAATCAATATTTCATTTTCATCAGGAAAGTTACTATATTGTTGGAGCAACCTACTATTATCAGGTTGGTACGAAGAGGCGGCTGAAGTCATGAAATTAGCACTCGCTTCTACCAAAGATAGTGATGACCATGGGATTATGGGAGAAGGTGGATATTCATTGGATGCCTTCAGTTTTTTCCTCATGGAATTATATTGTTTGTGGCAAAAAAAGTCCTTTTACCGAAATAATTTCAGGCATCCATTGATCGCTCATCCAGATACACCTTTTATTTATGACGAAGTTTTAATTAACTGGGGAACTAAAGATTTGCAACAGGTGGATGATCTGGTCAGCATTATGGCTGACTATCATCTGAGTCGTACGACTGAGCAGGACGAAGACACGGATGAAGAAGACGAAGATCATTTTGAATTCAGTGACTCTGACTATCGGCTTTATCCCTTTGAGATCCTGGCCTGGTTGAAGATACGCAGCCTGAGTGGATTGCCCAATCCCGATCAGTACACCCATCCGCTGATGAATCAGCCTCTGGCCGAGCCGATTACTGACACACCCTTGCCTCGTCCGACCAATCACAAGGAGACCAACCAGATCCTGGATCTGGTGTGCAAACATTACCCGACAGCGCGGCTCTGACAGGGAGCAACCATGCCACACACCAGTCTGGCATTTCTGGCTGAACTGCATGCTGAGCGTCTGGCGGACAGCACCTGGCCGAATGCTGACCCGGAGTTGCCCGGTGAGCAGGCGTTTGTCGATACGGCGCAGACACTGAGCGAGCAACCGCTCATCCGGGCAGCACTGCCGGATATTATCCAACAGGAAGACCTGGAGCCTGTTGTACGGCAACTCGCTGTATATGTCGGCCTGTTGGTAGAAGATGTTGCGTATAAGACGCAATTGCTGGATAGCATCTATCAGCACAAGACGCCGCTGGATATCACACCGAGCCTGGCCTGGCTGACTGGTGATGCGCATGATCAGGCACTGACACTACTGGCGCAACAAACCAGTCCGGTTGCGCTGGAGGCCCTGGCCGAGCGGTGCATTGCGCGTGGGCAGGAATCTGTCCATCTGTCGGCGTTTCTGGTGCAGGGCGCACCACGTTATACCGGTGGCTATGCTGATCAGTTGTTCGCGCGCGTTGCTGCGCCTCCCCTGATCCATCTGCTGCAACAACGCTTTGCTCAGGCAGAAGATACGGCAATCAAATGCGCTATTGCGCATGTGCTGTTGCATTGCCACGATGCAGATGCGCTGGCCTGGTTATGCTCGGCAGAGGGCATTCTGGCGGATGCTGCCACTGTCTTCGCAGTGCTGGGTAAACCAAGAGAGCCCGATCTGGAGGCCTGTTTCCGCGCGGAGCAATCAGGTCTCGACGATACGCTGCTGTGTGCTATAGCAGATAATCTGGAATATTACGGCAGTCCCTGGAGCTTTAATGCATTGCAGAATGCCGGGGACCTGGCAACAGAGCCTGCTGTTGCTGCGGCCTTCCACCGCCTCATGCTCAACTTTTTTGATACACAGCATGAGCCACTTTTTCCTGGTGTGCTGCTGCTGGAAGAAACCGAACAACAAAAGCCGCATTATCAGCGACGGGTCAACCGATTCTGGACGCAGCAGAGGGCCTATGTCAATCAGACCATGCGTCCGCACCGTTATCTGCGCCATGACTTTTTCGATCTCAGCGATCTGTTGCGCCGTTATCGTCACAGCGAAGAACAATATTATCCGCTGGCAGATCTGATCCGGCGCACTGAGTGGTGGACCGGTCTGCATCATCCGTTTGACCCACATGCCCTGTACAGCACCCAGCAGCAACAACTGGCCGCTATCCAGGCACAGATTGATGCACTGCGTCTGGAGTCCGGCCAGTGGTATCGCTGGGGCAAGGTATCCGCATAGCGTGCACAGCGGCCGGATGATGTCCGGACTCAGGCCATGCTGACACTACAGTCAGGGCGGATCGTGGTGCAAGGGTTTTGAGGGGTGGACGGCATTTATTATGCATAATCATACCTCAACAAGCCAATTTTTTGATAACTATATCAATGACTTGCTGGTTTTTAACCAGACTCAAAATATCGAAATGCCTGCAAGTCACGAGTAAATTATATATACTATAGTATATATTTTTTATTTCCGGAGGAATCATGACAAAAACACGTGCCGCAAAATTATTCAGGAATGGTGCCAGCCAGGCCGTGCGGTTACCGGCAGAGTTTCGCTTTGAAGGCAAGGAAGTCTATGCTACACGTGACGATAAAACGGGTGACGTTGTTTTGTCTTCTCGCCCTGGTGCCAGAGAGTGGACAGATTTTTTTACGTTAATACACAGTATTGATGTGCCAGATGATTTCATGTCGGAAAGGCCAATGAACATACCGCCTGGCGAACAAACTTTATTTAAGACATGACATGACGGCTGCACTTCATCTGCTCGATACGGATATTTCAAGTTACATAATCAAAAGGCCATCACCAGCCCTTGAAAATAAATTGGCAACGGTGCCACCTGAGCAAGTATGTGTGTCTGTGATTACTCAGGCCGAACTTCTCTATGGGCTAAAGCGACTACCGCCAAATCATCGGTTACACGTTGGGGTACGTCAATTCCTGAAAATCGTACGGGTGCTTGCCTGGGATGCGGATGCTGCTGATTATTACGCCAATATCCGCCATCAACTGACTACACAAGGGCAGGTTATCGGTGAAATGGACATGATGATTGCATCACACGCGCTGGCCATCAATGCCATTCTGGTAACCAATAATACAAAACATTTCGGACGTATTGACGCGCCTCTGGTACTGGAGAATTGGATTGAAAAACCAGTACTTTATTTGTGATTTCCAGTGGATTTACGTAAAAACACATCTTTGACCTACTACCGCATATCTGTGGCGTACCGACCCGCATCAGTCTGAATAGCACCCCCTCATTCCATTTCCGGCCACACTGTAATATAATATTGCGAATCATTCTTATTTGCATTTACAGGATTGAGCCTATGTGTCTTCTCGCATGTCACACCTTGCTAACCCGCACCAGACGACTGATCCGGGCCAGTCTGGCACTACTCCTCAGCAGCAGTGTACTGGCAGCACCCGGCATCGTCTCTGCTGAAGAAATCGTGGTTTATTCTGCCCGTAAGGCGCATCTGATAGAGCCTGTGTTTGATCGTTACACCCGGCAGACCGGGGTGAAGATCCGGTTGCTGACAGACAAGGCCGGAGCACTGGTACAGCGCTTACTGGCCGAGGGCAAACGTACGCCAGCCGACCTGTTACTGACTGTGGATGCCGGTAATCTGTGGCAGGCTGCTGAAAAAGGCGTACTGGCCAGCGTCAACTCGGAACAGCTTAACCAGAACGTCCCGATGCGACTGCGCGATCCGGACGAACACTGGTATGGCCTGTCGAAGCGGGCTCGTACCATCATCTACAACACCACGCGGGTCCAACCCTCGGAACTCAGCACCTATGCCGATCTGGCACAACCCGAATGGCGCGGGCGGCTCTGCCTGCGCACGTCAAAGAAGGTGTATAACCAGTCGCTGGTCGCGATGATGATTGCACGTCATGGCGAGACAAAGACCGAACAGATTGTGCGTGGCTGGGTGGATAATCTTGCTGCAGCGCCCTTTTCCAACGATACCAGGACGATCCAGGCAGTCGCTGCCGGACAATGTGATGTGGCGATCGTGAACACTTATTATCTGGGTCGGCTGCAACGCAAACAACCTGACTTACCGGTCGCAATGGCCTGGCCGACGGCAGAAAGTGGTGGTGTCCATGTGAATATCTCCGGCGGTGGCGTGACCCGCTATGCAAAACATCCCGAGGCCGCCCTGCGCCTGCTGGAATGGCTCGCCTCAGAGGCAGCACAAGGTGACTTTGCTCAGCTGAATCTGGAATATCCGGTGCACCGGCAGGTACCCGCCGCCGCACAGGTGCAGGCCTGGGGCAGCTTCAGCGAAGATCCGATGAATCTGCAACAGGCAGGCCGTTTTCAGGCCCGCGCCGTCCGCCTGATGGATCGCGCCGGATATCGTTAGGTGCCGCAGGCCGATCGGCTCTGGTGCTGGGCTGGCTGGCTGGTCGCCGGGCTGGTTCTGGCACCACTGGGTGTACTCGGATTCAGCTGGACTCAGCTGAATCCGGACATCTGGGCACATCTGCACCAGACCCTGTTACCGACATTACTCCGTAATACGGCCATGCTGATCGGTGGGGTCGGTATCGGGGTCAGCCTGCTCGGTGTCTCTCTCGCCTGGCTGACCAGTCTGTGTGAGTTTCCCGGGCGTCGCTGGCTCAGCTGGGGCCTGATGCTACCGTTTGCTCTGCCTGCGTATGTGCTGGCATTTGTCTTTCTGGGCCTGTTTGATTTTTCCGGCCCGGTGCAGCAAGGATTGCGGGCACTGTTCGGGTTGCCCGCACACTGGTCATTTGAAGCACGCCATCCGCTGGGTGTCATTCTGGTGCTGAGCCTGGTGCTGTATCCGTATGTGTATATGCTGGCGCGCACTGCCTTTATGGCACAGGGTCGCAGTACGTTTGATGCTGCACGCAGCCTGGGACTGGGTAACTGGGCAAGTTTCTGGCGCGTCTCCCTGCCGCTGGCCCGTCCGGCAATGATCGCAGGCCTCAGCCTGGCACTGATGGAGGCACTGGCTGATTTCGGTGCTGTTTCAGTGTTCAGTTTTGATACCTTCACCACCGCGATCTATAAGACCTGGTTTGGTTTTTTTGATCTGCACAGTGCAGCCCAGCTGGCTTCACTATTACTGGTACTGGTACTGCTGATCGTCTGGCTGGAACAATACAGCCGGGGTCGTGCCCGCTTTAATCAGCCGCTCAAAGCGCAGCAGGAGCGCATCCGGTTACAGGGTCTGCCGTGCGTTCTTGCTACCGGGTACACCTGGGGTGTCTTCATACTGGCATTTGTGTTGCCCGTTGCACAACTGCTCAGCTGGGCCTGGGCCAGCCGGGATGATCTGACAACTGACGCTCTGACACTCACTGGACAGACATTCGTTCTCGGTGCATTGGCTGCCGGTCTGACAGTCGCGGGGGCCCTGATGCTCGCCCTGATGCGGCATCATCAGGACAGTGCCGGCATCCGCATCAGTGTGCGGCTCAGTACGCTGGGTTATGCGCTGCCCGGCTCTGTACTCGCTGTCGGTGTGATGTTGTGTCTGACCTGGCTGGATCAGCGCAGTGCCGATCTGGTGCAGTGGCTGACCGGTTCCGATCCGGAATTATGGCTGACCGGCACCCTGGCAGCCTTGTTAATCGCCTATTTCATCCGTTTTCTGGCAGTCGCATACGGTCCGGTTGATGCCGGGTTACAACGCCTGCAGCCCAGCCTGTCCGAGGCCGCCCGCACACTCGGTGCACACAACGGTATGATCCTGCGCCGCCTGTACCTGCCGATCCTGCGGCCTGGCCTGCTGGCTGCGGCCCTGCTGGTGATGGTGGACGTGATGAAAGAAATGCCAGCGACACTGTTACTACGTCCGTTCGGCTGGGACACGCTGGCGGTCCGCCTGTACGAACTCACCTCAGAAGGTGAATGGGAACGCGCTGCGCTGCCCGCACTGATGCTGATCTGCGCAGGCCTGTTGCCTGTACTGATGCTGGCATCTTCCGGTCATCGCCAGTTCAGGACAACAACGTAAAACAGCCTGATGCGGCACCAGAGTGTGCCACAGCAACTGAAATCAAACTCAATTACAGGTACCTCTGCACATGCCATCTGTTAATTATTTCGCGGCAGCATGTCTCGCCGCCGGCCTCATCAGCCCGACTTATGCGGTTGAACTCAATGGCCAGCTGGAGATCACTGGCAGGATAGAGGTGGAAGCCACTTATGCTGCACCGGACAATGCGCCGAACGCTACAGATCTGACGGTTGCGACCGGTGAACTGGGTATCCATGGTCATATCAATGACTGGACCTCAGGCCACCTGATCATCCTGTTTGAAGATGGCGGAAAGGGAGATGACACATTTGAAGTGGATAACGCCATCATTCACTTCGCCGAACCGGCAGCATCGCCTTACTTCATCAATATCGGTCGCCTGTATGTGCCGTTTGGCCGTTATGACACCGCATTTGTACAGGATCCGCTCACTCAGGATATGGCGGAAACGCGTGCCACCGCCCTTGCGGCAGGCTGGGAGCAGGATAACCTGCATGCCTCGGCCTGGCTGTTTAATGGCCGCATGGATAATGCGGATGACCACATCGGACATTATGGTCTCCGGCTGGGTGCACAGCATACCTGGAACCATACCGAACTGCGTGTCGGTCTCAGTTACACCAACAGTATCGCTGAGTCAGGTGGACTGAGTGGGAATGCCGACACAGCCCGCAAGGTAGCCGGATTCGGCATGGATATTCATGCACAACTGGATTCAGTCGCACTACATGGAGAATATATCGCCGCGCAGGACGACCTGAAAGGTGCAGACAGCCAGGCAAGTACGTATCAGATAGAAATCAGCCGCAATCTGCCGTTCGGCGAGACTGACGGTGTGATCGGACTCACCTGGCAGGGCACAAAGGAAGCCAGTGCGTTTGATTTACCCAAACGCCGCATCGACGCAGTGATCAGCGCAGATCTGATGGACCAGGTCGGACTCGCATTCGAGGTGGGTAATGAAAAAGACTATGCCGGGGCCAGTACGCAATATGCTGTTGCCCAGCTGGGCGTCACTTTTTAAGGCGATCTCTGAGTTAATTCATACCATTGTATGTGCTACGCTCAGCTTGTTGCC
>CAWUJM010000051.1:0-10884 GCA_963922685.1 uncultured Gammaproteobacteria bacterium
GACGCGCCAGTTTCAGGTACTGGTGACCGTAAGGTCGTGGAGGTTCAAGTCCTCTTCTCGGCACCAAACATAAGCCCCAGCAGCCTCTCACCAGGCTGTTATCGGGGCTTTTTTTATGCGCGATTCAGCGATCTGCAACGCCTTTCCGGGCAGGACTTCATGTTATGCAATACCGGCACATCAGCCTCCCTGCGCTTCTGATCAGCCTAGCCACAGGTTGCAGCAGTATCAGCCCGGAACATGCGACAGATTATGCCGGAGAACGGCAGGCTGCACGTGACCTGGCTATCCCACCTGATCTCACCGCCACAACCCTGTCCCCCCTGTTTACCGTCCCGGACCTGCCCGAAACAATCCCTGACCAGCCCCAGCCCGTCGTTGACCCATCCGACACCCATCAGACCGTTACAACGACCGGCAAACCGCATATCCTGCTGCCTGGCACACAAGACCAGGTCTGGCAAACAGTGCTCAGCTTCTGGCAGGCACAGGACGTACAACTGACAGAAGAGAACCAGTCACTGGGTATACTGCGTACCGCCTGGATAGAAGACCGCAGCCGGATTTCTGATGATGCCGTAACGCGTACCCTGCGTTCATTTCTGGACAGGTTATACGAGTCTGACCAGCGTAATCAGTATCTGATGCGTCTGACATCCGCTGGCAATGACCGGACCCGCCTGTCTGTCACCCATTACGGCACTCAGCAGAAAATCCACTACGACATAGATGGTGATATCGACAAAACAGAATGGATACCACGTGCACCTGATCCGCAGCGTGCCTACAACCTGCTGAATCAACTGGCAGGCTATTTCAATATATCGCCCAGCGCACAGCCAGCCGGGCATCACCATGACAGCCGCATGCAGCCCGGCCATGGCGAGCTGGCAATAGCTGATCCGGTCACGGAAGCCTGGCCCTTATTAGCGCATGCCCTGAGTCAGCCGGTATTCCGGATCCAGCAGCAGGATCAGGATACAGGCCGGTTTGTTGTGCAGTATCCGCTGCCACCGGCGAAAAAATCCATTCTGCCCGGGCTGACCTTCCGGATCAGTGACGAGCCGGAACCGACAGAACAATATCAGATCATACTGCAGCCAACGCAGACCGGTGCGGTCATTCAGGTACGCAATCAGCAGGATCAGATCGTGCACAATGTACACAGTACCCGGCTGTTAAGCCAGATTGCCGATTATTTCCAAGCTCCGCCTTAATGTTCCGCTTTGCCTCACTCGGCAGCGGCAGTCGTGGCAATGCCACGCTAGTGCAGTCAGATAACACACTGCTGCTGATTGATTGCGGCTTCCCTGCTCGTGAGCTGGAACAACGCTGCGCTACGCTGGAAACTGACCTGAACCAGCTGGATGCGATACTGGTTACCCATGAACATGGCGATCACCGGCGTGGTGTCGGCCCGGTAGCTCGCCGCTATCAGGTACCGGTCTGGATGACCGCAGGCACTGCACAGGCAGACTTCGGACAACTGCCGGACCGCCACCTGATCAATCCACACCTGCCTGCATTCAGCATCGGTGAGATCGCTGTGACACCAGTCGTGGTACCGCATGACGCACACGAGGCCGTGCAGTTCATTTTTACCTGCGCTGACCAACGCCTCGGTCTGCTCACCGATCTGGGCCACATCACACCCCATATCAGGACGCAATACACCCGGCTGGACGCCCTCCTGCTGGAAGCCAACCATGACCCGCAACAGCTTGCCGGCGGCCCTTACCCTCCTGCACTTCAGGCCCGGGTCGGTGGCAACTATGGGCACCTCAGCAATGCGCAGGCTGCAGCCTTCCTCAGTAACTCAGATACAGCACAGCTACAATACCTGGTCATTGCACACCTCAGCGAAAAGAACAACGACCCGACACTGGCGCACGATACGCTCTGTATGGCGCAACAGGAACTTCAGACAAAGCTCAGCCTGTTGCAGCAGGACACACCCGGCACCTGGTACACGCTGAACGAAACAACAACACACCCCTAAGTCACAAACTCTCATTGTTCAGCTGGCAATCCGGTTTCAGCAAAACCTGTATCTGAATGCAGGAAGGCCTCTGTCTGCGCAGCAACCCGTTCCGGCGCAGCATATTTTCCCCGGAGAGCGCACTCCCAGATCACCAGTACCCGCCAGGCATGTTTCTGCAATGCGGCAATATTACGCTTATCTCTGCTGACATTGTCACTGAACTTAGCCAGCCAGAACTCGCGGCGTGATGCGGGTGTACTGGTGAGATGACAACCATGCCGGTGCCAGAAACAGCCGTGGACAAAAATCACCGCCTGATATTTCGGCAGAATAATGTCCGGTCTGCCCGGCAGATCTGTCCTGTGCAGACGATAACGGTATCCGTTTGACCAGAGCCAGCGACGAACCATCATTTCAGGCCGGGTATGCCGGCCCCGGATGCTGGACATGTTAAAGCTGCGCTGCTCAGGCGAATGGACGTCCACTATGACAGATTCGCTACCTGATCTTCATCAATCTGTATATCGGGCGGGCAACTGAATGCTTCGAGGAACTCATCAACAGAACCTATGTTTTTAAGAAAGATGAATCGTCAGATCGCAATCATTTTGCCCTTATATCTATGTATTTCAGAGAAGATGAATGGACGCAAACCGAAATGTTTGGGGTTCTTAAAGAAATAGCAGAAACTTCCTTGCGCTATTACTTGTTTTAATGGGAAAGACATGAGGCAGAATCAAAAGCCCATTTCTGAAAAACTATCCGATTCGCAGCAAAGTGTTATCCCTGTGCCTGTTCTGCCGGGCTGACGCTGAGCAGGCGTATTCTGCGGCTGTCAGCAGCGAGAATCGAAAATATCATCGGGGCGATGGCGATCTGTTCACCACGCTCCGGCAGATGGCCGAATGCATGCAGTACCAAGCCGCCAATCGTATCATAGTGTGAGCTGGTATAGTCCGTATCGAAGTAATCATTGAAGGTGGTCAGCCGGGTCTGTGCCTTAACGGTATATATCTGCTCATCCCGCTGGATAATAGATGCCCCTTCATCGCAGTCGTATTCATCAGCGATATCACCGACGATCTGTTCCAGTACGTCTTCAATGGTCACCAGTCCGGCTGCGGCACCGTACTCGTCGATGACAATCGCTATATGGTTGCGGCTGGAACGAAACTCTTTCAGCAGTACATCCAGCGGCTTGCTTTCCGGAACATATACCGCAGGTCGCAGGATATCGCGCATTTTGAAGCGTTCCGGCGTGGTGAAATAATGCAGCAGATCCTTCGCCAGCAGGGTGCCGACCACCTTGGCACGGTCTTCGCCGATCACCGGAAAACGCGAATGGGCACTGCGGGTGACGGTGGGTAATATGTCGTGCAGGCTGGCATCGCGTTTCAGCACTACCATCCGGACACGCGGGATCATGATGTCGCGCACCCGCAGATCGGAAACCTGCAGGACGCCCTCGATCATGGCGAGTGCATCTGTGTTGAACAGGGTGCGGTTTTTTGCCTGGCGCAACAGTTCAATCAGTTGCGCCTTCGTGGCGGGTTCGTTGTTATTGGCGGGTAACAGCCTTTCCAGTAAGCGGGCACTGAGTGAGCTGTTACCCGAGGGTTCGTCTGCGTTCATCCGGGGTCTGCTGTTCCTCTGTATAGGGGTCGGGATAACCCAGTTGGTGTAACATCTGCCGTTCCTGCGCTTCCATGATCTGCGCCTCAGCTGCAGTCTGGTGGTCGTAGCCACGCAGGTGCAGGATGCCATGGATCACCAGATGGGCCCAGTGGGCCTGCGGAGGTTTGTGTTGTGCCACGGCCTCGGCTGCGACCAATGGCGCACAGATCACCAGGTCACCCAGTTGCTCCTGTGGCAGCCCGGGTGGGGTAGTATCCGGAAAGCTCAGCACATTGGTTGGTCGGTCCTGGTCGCGATAGCGCTGGTTCAGCGCCCGGCTTTCTGCTTCATCGGTGATGCGCAGCAGCACATGGTTTGGTGTCTGGTCTCCCAGCGCAAGATGCGTCCACCGGCTCAGTTCGGATTCAGACGGAATGGGCGCAGTCTGCACATTCTGAATGGTCAGTGACATGGTGCCTGGTCGTAGGCCTGAATGATCTGTTGTACTAGGCGGTGACGTACCACATCTCGGGCACTGAAGCGGGTGATGCTGATGCCGGAGATAGTGTTGAGCAGGCTGAGGGCCTGTTTCAGCCCGGATGGCTGGTGGGCAGGCAGGTCCGTCTGGGTCAGATCGCCGGTGATCACGGCGGTGGATCCAAAGCCCAGCCGGGTCAGAAACATCTTCATCTGGGTGCCGGTGGTATTTTGCGCTTCGTCCAGCAGAATAAATGCTTCATTCAGGGTGCGCCCGCGCATGTAGGCCAGCGGAGCGACTTCAATCACCTGACGTTCGATCAGTTTGTGCACCCGATCCTGGCCGAGCATATCGTACAGGGCATCGTATAACGGGCGCAGGTAGGGATCAATCTTCTGGCTCAGATCACCCGGCAGAAAGCCCAGATGTTCGCCTGCCTCAACCGCCGGACGGACCAGCAGCAGGCGTCTGACCTGATCCTGCTGCAGGGCCGCGACAGCACCAGCCACCGCCAGGTAGGTCTTACCGGTGCCCGCCGGGCCGATGCCGAAGTTCAGCGCATGTGTCCGGATGCGTTCCAGATAGGCCGCCTGCTGTACGCTGCGTGGCTGGACACGACCACGTCGGGTGGTAATGTCAGTCGTGTGCAGTTGCAGGTGGATCTGTTCCGGGCTGAGCGGGCCATCTGCTGTCCGGGCGTACAGGGCGCGCAGATGTCGGGCACCGGTCTGAATCGCGTCAGAGGTACCACTAAGCTGCAGCTGATGTCCGCGCCGCCGGATGTGGATATTGAGGTGTTGCTCCACTTGTTGCAGGGTCTGATCCAATTGACCGCACAAATCGCGTAGCCGGGCGTTGTCTTCCGGTTCCAGATGCAGGTGCAGTGTGTCCATCTCAGGCGTGTAGTACACCACGCAATGAGTTGGGCATTGCCTCGGTGATCTGCACTTCGGCAAATTGTCCGATCAGTGTGTGTGGCCCGGCAAAGTTGACGACCCGGTTGTTTTCAGTGCGGCCAGCCAGTTCGTGCGGATTTTTGCGGGCCGGGCGGTCTACCAGAATACGCTGGGTCGTGCCGACCATCCGGCGGCTGATCTGTTGCGCCTGCTGGTTGATGGTGGCCTGCAGCTGTTGCAGGCGGGCCTGTTTGGTGGCGTGGGGTGTGTCATCCGGCAGGTCAGCGGCAGGTGTACCAGGGCGGGGGCTGTAGATGAAGCTGTAGGACTGGTCAAAACCAATGTCGTCAATCAGCTGCATCGTGTGCGCAAAATCGACATCTGTCTCACCCGGAAAGCCAATGATGAAGTCGGAGGACAGGCTGATGTCCGGGCGTATCTGGCGCAGTCGCCTGATCTTTTGTTTATACTCAAACGCACTGTGCCCGCGCTTCATCTGCATCAGAATACGATCTGAGCCGGACTGAACCGGCAGATGCAGGTGATCGACCAGCTCCGGCACGTCAGCATACACGTCAATCAGGGCAGTGCTGAATTCGACCGGGTGTGAGGTGGTATAACGAATCCGGTCAATGCCGTCTGTTGCTGCGACATAACGGATCAGCAAGGCCAGATCGGCACTGTCGCCATCCGCCATCTGGCCGCAATATGCATTCACATTCTGTCCGAGCAGATTGACTTCGCGCACCCCCTGTGCAGCCAGTTCTTCGACTTCAGTCAGAATATCGTCGAATGGCCGGCTGATTTCGGTGCCCCGGGTGTAGGGTACGACGCAGAAGGTGCAATATTTCGAGCAACCTTCCATGATAGAGACATATGCCGTAGGGCCTTCGGCGCGCGGTTGTGGCAGGCTGTCGAATTTTTCGATTTCGGGAAAGCTGACGTCTATCGCAGGCTGGCCAGTGCGTGCCCGGGTCAGCAGCTGTGGCAGCCGGTGCAGGGTCTGCGGGCCGAAGATCAGATCGACATAAGGTGCGCGCTCGCGGATGGCTTCGCCTTCCTGGCTGGCAACACAGCCACCCACCCCAATAATCAGGTCTGGTTTTTTTGATTTTAGTGCCCGCCACTCACCCAGCTGCGAGAAAACTTTTTCTTGCGCCTTTTCACGAATGGAGCAGGTATTCAGCAATAATACATCGGCTTCTGCCGGATCCTGTGTCTCGCGTAAGCCATGCGCTGCGTGTAAGACGTCACGTATCTTGTGCGAGTCGTACACGTTCATCTGGCAGCCGTGCGTCCTGATATAAACCGTGCCACCCATCAGATGTCAGGCACGGCGTCTGCGGCGTACGGCGTCGGCCAGTTGTTCCAGCACCGGTACACTATCTTCCCATGACAGACACGCATCCGTGATGCTCTGCCCGTAGGTGAGCGGTTGATCAGGTTGCAGACGCTGGTTCCCGGCTACCAGATGGCTTTCGATCATCACTCCGATCAGATTCCGGTTTCCGTCCGCAATCTGTTGCGCCACATCAGTGGCAACGATCTTCTGCCGTTCGTGTTGTTTGTGACTGTTGGCATGGCTGAAGTCAATCATCAGGTTCGGACGCAGTTGTGCCTGCTGCAGTGCAGTCATCGCACCTTCGACTGACTCGCGATCATAATTAGGTCGTTTGCCGCCACGCAGGATCACATGGGTGTCCGGGTTGCCTGTCGTGTTGAAGATTGCGGAGCGGCCCTGTTTTGTGACGGACATAAATACATGCGGGCGGGCGGCGGCTCCGATCGCATCTATTGCGATCTTCGTATTACCATCTGTACCATTTTTGAACCCGACCGGGCAGGACAGACCGGAAGCCAGTTCACGATGTCCCTGGCTCTCGGTGGTGCGGGCACCGATGGCACCCCAACTGATTAAATCGGCCACATATTGCGGGCTGATCAGATCCAGAAATTCGGTACCAGCCGGGAGTTGTTTGTCACTGATTTCCAGTAACAGCTGGCGTGCGCTGCCTAAGCCGGTGTTAATGTCGAAGCTTTCATCCAGATGCGGATCGTTGATCAGGCCTTTCCAGCCAACCGTGGTGCGTGGCTTTTCAAAATAGACCCGCATCACAATTTCCAGGTCTGCTGCCAGCTGGTTACGCAGCACACTCAGTTTGTCCGCATACTCATGGGCGGCAACCGGGTCATGAATGGAACAAGGGCCGATGATGACCAGCAAACGGTCATCTGCACCACCCAGAATATGCTGGATACGACGCCGGGCCTGAGTGACCGTGTGTGCTGCCGTATCGGTCATCGGGTAGCGTTCGTGCAGGGTCTCCGGACTATCGACTTCGGTGGTCGCTGTGATACGGAGGTCTTCAGTATTCTGGATCATGCTATGTGTTCAGGGCAATAGTGTCAGCTTCAGTCACAGCGTTATCTGCGGTGTTGGTCAGTCTGGTGTCTGGCACGCCGTGCCAGCCAGATCTCCAGTCCCTGAGCGTTCAGGGTAATGTCGCTCTCCAGCACTGCCTGCACCTGCGCCTCGCTCAGGCTGCTGTGACGACTGGCCGCCGGTATCAGCTGCCGGGTTAACGCCCGGCACAGCCGTGCCAATCGCCCGCTCAGCGGGTTGGATTCTTCACGCAGCGCAATGTCGCGATGCTGCTCAATACTGGCGCGCAATTGCGGTGCCAGTTGTGCCGGTTGCGCATAGCAACCGTAATGGGTCAGACAGACCACCTCCGGATGCAGCGCCAGCAGCCGGTCCAGGCTGTCCTGCCAGAGATCCGGGTTAAACGCGACCGGCGTGGTGGTTGCGATCAGCCAGGGGTCGGGCTGTGCCAGCTCGCGATAGCTGAGTCCGAACGTATCGCCGGTGTACAGATCGCCGGTGGCCTGATCCAGCAGACAGATATGGTGGTTCGCATGTCCGGGCGTGTGCAACAGCTGCAGCTGACGCTGGCCCAGATCAATTGTCGTGTTATCGGCAGCAGCCTGGCAACGCACTTCCGGCACCGGCTCCAGAGCACCGTAATGCCTGGCATAGTGTGCCTCGCCATACACCTGGCTGGCACTGGCCTGTAGCAGGCCCGGATCAATCAGGTGCGGCAGCCCATCGGGATGGGCCAGCAGCGTTGCCTGCGGGCAGTGTGCCATCAGGCTGCCGGCACCGCCGGCATGATCCAGATGGACATGGGTCGGTATCACCCAGCGCACGTCGCCCGGCTGATGCCCGCCATCAGTCATCGCCTGCAGGATATCCGGCACACTGTGCCGTGTGCCACAATCTATGATCGCCAGTTCGCCGCTGTCTGCCAGCAGATAGCAGGCCCCCATGCCGGGGCGATACAGGCCGGTATCAATCAGCTGCGGGTTGTTCATTCACCTGGTGCTATCGCCTTGATACTCAGGCGGACGCGGCCCTGCCGGTCAATTTCAAGTACCTTGACCCGGATGACCTCACCCTCGGTCAGCTTATCACTGACCTTCACCACCCGTTCCTCACAGATTTGTGAGATATGCACCAGACCATCCTTACCCGGCAGGATATTGACAAAGGCACCGAAATCCATCAGGCGGGCTACCCGGCCTTCGTAAATTGCACCCACCACAATATCCTGCGTGATCTGTTCAATCCGGTGTTGTGCCTGTTCACCCGCTTCCTTTGCTACCGAGAAAATCCTGATGGTGCCGTCATCATTAATATCAACATTTGCACCGGTCTCTTCGGTAATGGAGCGTACCACAGCACCGCCCTTGCCAATCACATCGCGGATTTTGTCCGGCTTGATCTTCATGGTGATAATACGGGGTGCATGTTCAGACATTTCCGCCCGGGGCGCAGCCAGCACCTGTGCCATCTCACTGAGAATATGCAGCCGCCCGGCCTGTGCCTGTGCCAGCGCAACACGCATAATTTCTTCGTTGATGCCATTGATCTTGATATCCATCTGCAGGGCATTGATGCCCTGCGCAGTACCCGCTACTTTGAAATCCATATCGCCCAGATGATCTTCATCACCCAGGATATCGGTCAGCACCGCAAACCGGTCGCCGTCCTTGATCAGACCCATCGCCACGCCGGCCACGGGTGCACTGAGTGGCACCCCGGCATCCATCAGCGACAGGCTGGTGCCACACACTGAGGCCATAGATGAAGAACCATTTGATTCGGTGATCTCAGATACCACGCGAATCGCATACGGAAACCGTTCCAGATCCGGCATACAGGCGAGCAGGGCCCGTTTCGCTAACCGACCATGTCCGATTTCGCGCCGTTTCGGCGTGCCGACACGCCCGGCTTCGCCGACGCAATACGGTGGAAAATTATAGTGCAGTAAGAAGGGCTCCTTGTAGGTGCCGCCGAGTGCATCAATCGTTTGCGCATCCCGCTCGGTACCCAGAGTCGTGACCACCAGCGCTTGCGTCTCACCCCGGGTGAACAGGGCAGAACCATGCGTGCGTGGCAGTACGCCTGCACGGATATGGATCGGACGTACCGTTTCAGTATCACGTCCGTCAATCCGTGGCTGTCCGGCCAGAATCCGTCCACGCACAACCTGTTTCTGCAGTGCATTGCAGACTGCCGTCAGGTCTTTTTTGTCAGGTTCATCGTCCTGCAGTTCCTGTGCGATGGTGGATTGCAGGTTGCGTAAGGCTTCCTGCCGCTGCATTTTATCTGCCAGGTCATAGGCTGTTTCAAATGCGCTGCTATATTGCGCACTGACCCGGTGCAGCAGATCCGCATGATCCGGTATCGCCGGGAATGCGTAGGGTGGCTTATTCACCGCAGCCGCCAGTTCAGTGATTGCTGTAATCACCGCCTGCTGCTGCGCATGACCGAACAATACGGCACCGAGCATTACTTCTTCTGACAGTTCGCGCGCTTCCGATTCGACCATCAGCACCGCTTCGCGTGTGCCGGACACCACCAGATCCAGATCGCTGTGCCGACTGAGACCGGTCTGGGCCGGATTCAACTGATATTCACCATCTTTATAACCCACCCGTGCGGCCCCGATCGGGCCCTGAAACGGCAGACCAGCGCAGGACAGTGCGGCAGAAACGGCAATCATTGCAGGAATTTCCGGATCGACCTCCGGGTTCAGTGACATGACGGTCGCAATCACCTGAATTTCATGCATGAAGCCCTTCGGAAACAACGGACGGACCGGACGATCAATCAGACGGGCGGTGAGAATTTCTTTTTCTGAAGGACGGCCTTCGCGGCGAAAGAAGCCGCCCGGAATGGTGCCGGCAGCATACATCTTTTCCTGATATTCGACACTGAGCGGGAAAAAATCCCGATCAGTCGGTTCCTTATTTGCAACCACTGTGGCCAGTACGACGGTACCATCCATATCAACCAGTACTGCCGCATCTGCCTGACGCGCAATCTCTCCTGTTTCCAGCTTGACAGTATGTGCACCAAACTGAACAGTTTTTTTAATCGGGTTCAAGATTTATATCCTTAACATATTTTGTAGTTTACGGATTCGATCAGGTTCAGCGGCGCAGGCCGAGTTTCTGAATCAGGTCACGATAACGGGTAATGTCCTTCCGTTGCAGATAGTCCAGTAGTTTGCGCCGCTGATTGACCAGACGGATCAGGCCCTGACGCGAATGGTGGTCCTTTGTATGGGTCTGAAAATGCGGAGTAAGATCCTGAATGCGGGCAGTGAGCAGTGCGATCTGTACTTCACTGGAACCGGTGTCGGTGGGTGTTTTGCCGTATTCAGCGATAATAGCGGCACGTTGTGCGACGGAAAGACTCATGCGATTTATGTGCTCCGGGTCATTGAAATAAAGCCCAATCTGTTCAGCCCGGCAATGACTCCAGACTGAATCGGGCCGGAGGGCGTGCTATTGTGCAGCAATTCCCGCTGCGATAGAAACCCCCAATAAAAATAAGGGTTGTAGGGGTG
>CAWUJM010000052.1:0-10780 GCA_963922685.1 uncultured Gammaproteobacteria bacterium
GAGCAGGGGACTCATAATCCCTTGGTCCGGGGTTCAAATCCCTGACGGCCCACCACTTTTTACAGACAATACATGCTGGCACTTTTCATCCGGTAATGGTTCACCGAAACAGCCGATGAACCAGACCAGCGCAACACCGGCCAGACACCAGGCAATTGCAGCACCGGCAGGCAGATCCAGTAAGGCAGATAACACCAGTCCGAGAAGATAACCGGATCCGCCCAGTAGGTACGCAGATCGTAACGCATGTCGCTGCTGACGCGTCGCCAGTGCCGGAATGATCAGACTGGCAAACACCAGATAAACGCCGACCAGTTGTGTGGAAAAGGTGATGGTCAACGCAAACAACGGATAAAACACCCACTCTCCCAGCCTGTCCCGTAATCCGAACCAGACAGCCAGGACTGCAGTATACAGAAGGGCAATGCCGAACAAATCCTGTACCTGCACCCATAAGATCTGGCCGACCAGCATATCCTTCAGTCGTTCACCACCGTGCGGATCCTTTGCCAGTAACAGAATGCTGCCGGTAGCTGCGAGGATAAACAGGATGCCGATCAGTGCTTCCTGAGTCCCGGCACTCAGGCGGCGTAACTGATACAACAGCATCGCGCCAGTCACTGCTGCGGTTACTGCGATGCCATGATGCAGCCATTCTGCGTGGGTCGAATGTTCACCGACCCCCAGAGTGGTTGCAATTACCAGACCGAAGGCCGCGATCTGTGCAATTGCCAGATCCAGAAAGATAATACCGCGCTGTAATACTGCCTGTCCCAGTGGGATATGAGTCGCCAGTACTAGCAGGCCTGCGAGCAATGCAGGCCACAGGATCTCCGCTTGCAGCAGCAGACTGTCCATCAGCGTGCCTGTTGCAACAGGGTTAGTGTTTCTGCATACAGTGCAAACAGATCATCAGCCTGCGCACTACCACCCACTGTAAAGGGCAGAACTACCACCGGCACCCCGGACTTCTGCGCCAGCCAGCGTGCACCCCGGTCATCCTGATAGGCCGCGACCAGAATAAAGTCCGGTTTATCCTGGCGACTGATGCGCAATAAACGCGCTAAGTGCGCACTGGTTGGCGGAGTACCCGGTTTCGGCTCCAGATTTCCGACAATCTCCACGCCTAACCAGTTCAGCAGGTAACTCCAGCTTTTGTGATACACAATTGCCTTGGTGTGTTGCAACAGTGTGGCCTGCTGTTCCCAGGTCTGAATTGCAGCCTGCCAGTGCTGGCTGAAATCAGTCAGTCGGGCCTGATAATAAGCTGCCTGAGCCGGGTCAATCTGTGTCAGACGCGTACTGAACGCCTGCGCAATCTGTAATAGTCGATGTGGATCCAGGTGGACATGCGGATTACCGGACGCATGTACGTCACCCTGACTGCGATCCAGCTGTGTCGGTACCTCAATCCGCTCTACCTGCTCGGCAGCCATAAAATAACCGGGCTGATCCACCTGAATCCGGCGATTGCCTGACTGACGTAACAATAACGGCAGCCAACCGACTTCCAGTTCCGCTCCGGTACAGAACACCATGTCTGCCCGCCGCGCCTTCGCAATCAGAGAGGGTCTAGCCTCAATATGATGTGGGTCCTGCAGCGCAGTGGTTGCGGATTCAGCTTGTACCTGGGTGCCACCCAATGCCTCGGCCAGCGCCTGCCATTCCGGCTCACAGGCCAGAATGCGCACTTCTGCCGTCCATGCAGGTAAGGCCACGACCAATAATAAAGCTGTGGCCCCTTTTAAGCTATATGGCATTATCTTGTTCTCCCTGACCTTCTTATTCTGCCACTCTTTCTGGGTGGCCTCACATGTCATTCCGCGCGGAGCGTTAGCGAGGATACAAGTCGCGGAATCCATCGCCAGCGGCACCAGATTTGCGTGGATTCGGAGGGTAAATCAAGCAGATTCTGCGACGGCAGCGATGCTGCCGCGCAGAATGACGTTGTTGTGTAACGACTACCCGGACCAGATAACGCTGGTCAGACTATCGGACCACTACCTGTGATCATTCAGAAGGTATGTGCACCATGTGAGCCAAGACTCATCACATATTGCAGCATCATTGTGTCGTGCTTTGCATCATGACCGTTATCCAGTTTGCTGTATTGCAGCCGGATGCGGCTGAAGTGACTCGGCGCATAATCCAGCATCAGGCTGGTCCGTTCCGGGTCGCCTTCGGCACCCAATCCGGATTCTTCCAGAAATTCGTCCCGAACAATCCCGGTGCCACTGAAGTTGGTAATCGTATTCTCAGCACTTAACCGGTCGTAGCGCACACCAAACCGCCAGCCAGGCTGGAACTGATACACTGCCTGAGCATAAAAACCGGTCTGTTTGCCATCATGATCCGCTTCTGCACTATTGTTGCCTTCTGTAAATTCAGCTTTCCCTTGTTCATTCCGCACAAAATATTCTGCCTGCAGCTTCAGATTGGTGTTGCGCGAATTGCCGTTTGGTGCCCATTTATACACAAAATCCAGTCCGGCAACATCAACCTTGCCATTCAGCAATTCATTATCGGGTGTTGCTGCCCCGGTACCATGCGCATGTGCTCCGGCTTCACGTTTGTCAAACTTTGCCTGGTAATAACTTGCGCCCAACTGCCAGCTGGAACTGGTATCCCAGTCGCCACCCGTCTTCACGAATACCCCCAGGCCTTTGTCTCCACTACTGTTTTCGCCACTGGGATAGGTTGAACCGGAAGTCATTTCAGCACCCAGATTCAGATAGTATTCAGTCGGCGCTATCCAGCGTACCTGTACACCGGTATCTGCCAGATGGCCACCGAACAGGGCATCATAGACCAGCGGGCGATCAGCAAAATCGTGCGCATGTGCATGGATCGCATTCAGATAACCGATGCCGGAAAAAAAGCGTCCGCCCTTGATGGTCACACCTTGTCCCAACCCGAGTGTTTCTACGAAGGCTTCTTCCAGCTCCAGTTCGGTCTTTCCATCATGCTGCACGATGGCTGCATGCAGCGCACCGTAGAAGGTATCGTCAATGTTCGCTGACAAGGCCAGTTCATTGTGTCCTGTGGTAAAACCGTGCCCGGGATATCCGGCCTCTCCGCCGAGCTGAAAGCCAGGTAGCTCCAGATCTCCGTCATCTCTGTTGACATATCGTCCGTCCAGAATCAGGCTGATCGCCGGGTTAAATTCATTGCCTGAAATACGACCAGTGGATTCGGCCCAGGCCGCTGGTGCAGCAGCGACTGTGCATAGTGTGACTGCAGATAGCAGACGTCTCATACCATACTCCATTGTGTTCAGGGACGCACTGCGGTACGCCCGTACATGTGAATGACTCAGATGCCTATTGTGGCTGAAAGCCGCCCGGCATTTCCGCAGCCTCATCGGTAAAAAAGAATTTTTCCATCTGTTCTTCTAAAAATCGGCGCGCCTTCGGTTCTATCGGGCTCAGCCGGTATTCGTTGATCAGCATGGTCTGATGGCGCAACCAGTCCTGCCAGGCCAGCTTCGATACCTGTTCGAAGATACGCTGGCCCAGCTCGCCGGGATAGGGTACGCGATCTAATCCTTCGGTTTCATATCCCAGCTTAACACATTGTACGAGTCGACTCATGTTGCTTGTTCCTGAATGAATAGCTCATCTAATAACCGGGTGACCGGTGCTGGCACACCAGGTGTGGTACCGTGTTGCGGATGGTACCAGATCTGTATGTCGGCTTCCTGTATCTGCTGCGGTGTCTGTGCCAACCCGTATTCACGCGGCAGCATGTCCAGATGAAAGTGGGTGAATTGATGACGTCGTACCGGCAGATCGCGCTGCCAGCTGGCTGCAACGGTCCATTGTTGCTGACACCATGTCAGGGGATCCTGATCTGTCGGTAGTTCCGGCAGACTCCAGAGTCCGCCCCAGATGCCGTGCGGCGGTCTCTTTTCAAGCAGGACACAGCTTGCCGGATCGCGGATGATCAGAAGTTGTGTAGTGCGCAGCGGGATCGCCTGGCGCGGTTTTTTACCCGGATATGCCTGCCAGTTGTGTTGTGCATGGGCGGTACAGGTGTCGGCCAGCGGGCAGGTGGTACAGGCTGGTTGACGCCGGGTACACACGGTCGCACCCAGATCCATCATCGCCTGATTGTAATCCGCTGTGTGCGTGGCCGGGGTATGTTGTTCTGCCAGTGCCCACAGTGTCTTCAGTACGGATGCCTGACCAGGCCAGCCCGCCACGGCATGGTGCCGGGCGAGTACCCGCTTCACGTTACCATCCAGTATTGATTGTTGCTGGCCCTGTGCCAGCGACAGTATCGCTCCGGCAGTGGAACGACCGATACCTGGTAATGCCTGCATGGCAGCTGGCGTGGTCGGGAATTGTCCGGCATGTTCTGCCACGACCTGCTGTGCTGCACGATGCAGGTTACGTGCACGTGCATAATATCCGAGTCCGGACCAGTTTTGCAGTACGTCATCCGCTGAGGCGGCGGCCAGGGTCTGCACATCCGGAAAGCGTTGCATAAAGCGCAGAAAATATGGTATGACCGTCGTCACCTGCGTTTGTTGCAGCATGATCTCTGATACCCACACCCGGTACGATGTTGGGTTCTGTTGCCAGGGAAGGTCTTTCCGGCCATGTTCTGCAAACCAGAGTAAAATGCGCTGCGCGAAGTGGGTCAAGCGACTATTCTTTCTGTCAGGAGGCGTTTAATTGTGGGTAAAAAAGGTCTGCTTGCCGGTATCGTCATCGGTTGTGTGCTGGTCGGCATCTGGCTGGGCATCCGCCTCAGTGACGCTCCGGTACCGGCGCAGTACCCGGATCTGGTGCGTGATTTTGTTCTGTCTGATGCGGGTGGTAATCCGGTCAGGCTGAGTGATCATCGGGGTCAGGTCGCTCTGCTCTATTTCGGCTATACCCATTGCCCGGATGTGTGCATTGCGGCACTCAGCAAAATCGCTCGCGCCCTGAATCATCTGTCAGCAGCACAACAGGCAGAGGTCCGGCCCTTTTTTATCAGTCTGGATCCGGAACGGGATACGCCGCAAAAACTGGCTGCGTATGCCCGGGGCTTCCATCCGCAGATCGTCAGTCTGACCGGTAGTAGCGCACAGGTGAATCAGGTCGCTGACACGTTTTTTATCGCGCACCAGAAGGTACCAGAGCAGAATCAGAACACTGCGGCCTATGAGCTGGATCATTCGTCCGTGATCTATGTGCTCAGTCGCGTCGGAGGGGTACATCGGCTGGTACACCAGCCGGAAGGTGCAGAAGAGCTGGCTGTTTATATCCGGCAGGCCCTGCAACACTGACGGACCCTCGTTTTCAGAGGGTGCCCTCTGGTCTGACCGTAGCCACAGGCTGTGGCCATGCATTGAATATGGCATGAATCAGGGTGGCCAGCGGTATCGCAAAAAACACGCCCCAGAAGCCGAGCAATCCACCGAATACCAGAATGGCCACGATGATCGCAACCGGATGCAGATTCACTGCTTCACTGAGCAGCACGGGTGCCAGCACATTCCCGTCCAGTATCTGGATGATAAAATAGGACACAGCCAGCCAGATAAACTCCGGCCCCCAGCCCCACTCGACCCAGGCTACCAGTAACACCGGTATTGTGACCAGGGTCGCACCTAAAAAGGGTATCAGTACGGACAGTCCCACCAGTACTGCCAGTAACATGGCATAGGGCAGTCCGAAGCTGATGAAGACGATAAAGCTGACCGCCCAGATAATCAGGATTTCCCAGAATTTGCCGTAGGTGTAGTTGGTGATCTGTTTGTCGACCTCGGTCCAGACATGTATTGCCAGCCGACGTTCTTCCGGCATAAAGCGACTGAACCAGCCGACAATCTTCGGCTTATCCTTCAGAAAGAAAAACACTAATAACGGCATCAGCACCAGATAGACCATCAGGGTCAGTATGCCGGAGACGGACGCCAGCGAGAGCGTGACCACTTCCTGGCCCAGACTGGCCACTTCCTGCCGGATCAGTTCCAGCAGTTGCTGAATCTGTGCCGACGAAATGATGTCCGGGTAACGTTCCGGCAGGGTCATCAGCGACTGCTGGCCGAGACTGATCATATTCGGCAACTGTTGTATCAGCTGCGTCACCTGGCGCGATAACAGCGGCAGCAATCCGAATAATACGACCGTTAAACACAGCGCAAACAGCACGAAGGCCAGGCTGGCAGATAACCAGCGTGGCACGTGTCGCCGATCCAGCCAGACCGCGACATCTTCTAACAGGTAGGCAATGACAGCACTGGCCAGTACGGGTGCCAGAATATCGCCCAGGCCTAAGATCACGCCGGTACTGAGCAGCAGGATTAAACCCAGAAAGACAATCTGCGGATCTGCAAAGTTGCGTTTAAACCAGTCAGTAATCAGGCGCATCAGATCAGTTATCCGGTAATCAGGCTACGATATCCGGCCTGTACCTGTTCCATCGCGGATAACAGTACCGGAACCAGAAATAAGACAAGAAAGTCGCAAACGGCCAGCCCGAATGAAATAGACACTGCCATCGGGATCAGAAACTGCGCCTGTAGCGAGGTCTCGAATAATAACGGCAACAGACCAGCAATGGTTGTTAGTGAGGTGAGCAGCACTGCGCGTAGTCTGCGGCAACCGGACTCAATCACCGCCTCCTGCAGTGCCATGCCCTGCGCCCGCAGCTGTTTGTAGAACATGACCAGGATGATCGAATCGTTCACCACGATACCGGATAGCGCAAACAGGCCGAACATCGACAGAATGGTCGGCGTGATATCCATCCACCAGTGCCCGAGCAGGGCTCCCACTGCGCCGAATGGTATGATTGCCATCACCACCAGCGGCCAGCTGTACGATCCGAATACCCAGGCCAGTACAATGTAAATCATTGCCAGCGCAAATCCGGCTCCCAGCTGCATATCATCTGCGGTCTCGCGCTGATCCCGGGCCCGCCCGGTGTAGGCCCAGTCGATCCCGTAGGTGGCTGCCAGTTCCGGTAACACAGTATCCCTGAGCCGGGTACGAATCGTGTTCGCATTTGCGACCCGTTTGTCCACATCCGCATACACAGTCACTGCCAGCTGCCCGTCCACATGTCGCAGGGCCCGGAAGCCGGGCTGGGTGGTCAGTTCGGCGACCGACAGGAAGGGGATGGTGCCGCCCTGCGGCAGAAACAGATGCAGGTTATCCAGTGCGGTCAGGCGTTGTCGCTCAATATCCGGCAACATCGCTCGCACCTCAATTTCTTCTTCACCCACGCGCAGGATCTGGGTCAGATAGCCATCCAGTGCACCACGTAGCTGTTGCGCAACCTGTTCTGTCGTGATACCCAGCGATTCACCCTTCGGGGTCAGACGGTACACCCAGTGCGGCTGGCCGGACGGCATATCATCTTCGACACTCTTTGTACCCGGAATCGTCCTGATCGCATCCGCCAGTGCCAGTGCGGCCTGTTTTAACTGGTGATCCTGAGCGCCGGTCAGCCGGATTTCCAGTGCCTGGCCGGGATGACCGCCCTGGCGTACGCTGAAGGTCAGATATTCCAGACCGGCAGGCTCGGTGATCCGGCTCCGCCAGTCCTGTAAAAAGGTCGCATTGGTCACGGTTCTCGTATCATTCGGCGGCAATTCGACCATCATGGAGGCAAACTGGTCCCCTTGCTGCGTATAGCGTCCGTTTGAGAAATAACCCTGCCCCAGCGCAACCGTTGCCACCTGCACCAGATCGCCGCCAAGTGCCTGGTCTGTGGCATCCAGTGCCTGTTCAACCTGGTGCATAAAACGTGCTACCTGGTCCGCCGGAGTCCCGGCGACAAAGGAGACGCTGGCCATCAGCATATTGCCGGGCACATTCGGAAAAAAGGCAAATCCGATGCGCCCGCCGAGAATCAACCCGACGGATACGATCAGTAATCCGACCGCCATTGCCAGGGTCAGTAGTCGGTGTTGCACCGCCCAGGTGAGCATAGTGCGGAAGGTCTGGTCACGAAAAGTCGCAAATCCCTGATCCCAGCGTTGCCGGAAGCGACTGCGGGCCTGTGTCTGCAAACGGGTGAAACTGTGTCGCAGATGCCCCGGCAGAATCAGAAAGCTTTCAATCAGCGAGGCAATAATCACGCAGACAATGACAAACGGGATATCGCCTAAAAATTTGCCGATAAAACCGGAAATCGCAAACAACGGTATAAATGCTGCAATCGTGGTCAGTGATGATGACATCACCGGCGCAAACATCCGCCAGGCGCCACCTTCCGCTGCACTGGCAGCGGATTCACCGGCCTGATAATGTGCCAGCGCATCTTCACCGACCACAATCGCATCATCCACAATGATGCCCAGCGCCATGATCAGCGCAAACAGCGAGATCATGTTGATGCTGCCACCCCCCAGATACATCACGGCCAGGGTAGCCATGAATGAGACCGGTATACCGACAGTCACCCACCAGGCCACCCGTCCGTTCAGAAACAGGAACAGGATACCGACCACCAGCAACAGACCGCCCAGACCGTTCTTCAGCAACAGATAGATCCGGTCTGCAATCAATTGCCAGCGTTCATCGTACACGGTCAGTTGTACTGTGGGCGGCAGGCGTAGTCGGGTCTCTGTCAGCCAGTCCTGCAGTATCTGCGCTGATACCAGCGAATCTGCTGCAGTGGCGCGCTGCAGCATCAGCTCCACAGCCGGTTTGCCCTGATAGGTGAGTTCAATCTGATCCGGTCGGGCACGCTGTTCAACTGTCGCGATATCACCCAGCCGGATCAGCTGACCCTGATGCGACAGCATCAGGTCGGCAAAGTCTGCCGGGTCGCGTGCTTGGCTGGTCGCGCGCAGGATGCGTGTGACTTCATTCTGCCCCAGACTTCCGGCCGACACGTCCAGCGAACCGGCGGCAACCTGCCGACTGATCTCATGCAGCGGTATCTGCAGATTCAGCAACACGGTTTGCGGTATCTGGATCACGATCTCTTCGGTCGGCAGCCCCCGGACCGTGATGCGGGAGATGCCCCGACCCAGCAGCTCACGTTCGATCTGCCGCACCAGCGGGCGTAATTCATCCCGTTCTGCCGGTCCGGACACCAGCAGACGTGCGATCTGTTCATAGCGTACCGCATGTGTAATCTGCGGACGTTCTGCCTGAGCCGGGAGCTGACGTACGCCATTCACCAGTGCTTCCACCCGACGTGTTGCGCCCCCCATGTCGGTGTCGGTCGGAAACTCCAGACGGATCACGCTCACCCCCGCGCTGGAGGTTGAAGTCAGCTGATCCAGCTGCGCCGTAGTGCGTAATGCCTGCTCCAGGGGCAGCGTGATGGCCGTCTCGACATCTTCCGCGCTGGCACCGGCCCAGACGGTGCGGACGGTGACCACTTCGACCTCAAAGTCGGGAAAAAACTGTACATTCAGCTTGCTCAGTGCCCAGACCCCGAGCAACAATAAAGTCACCATCAGCAGGTTGGCAGCGACCGGATGACGGGCAAACACGGCCAGCCCGGCACGTACGGCAGAGGGGTTTGTTGCCGGGGGCAGATCAGGGGTCACAGGCATCTTGAAAAAAAATCGCAGGCATTACGGTTTTCTGCTGGTATCCTTCGCATGGCTGTGCAGTCTATCCGTCCGGGCAGACGTGGTCAAACCAGCTCTGGTCGAAATCACCGCCCGGGCTGATGGTCACATCATGCTGGAAATACGCGCCAGCCTGGAAGCCTTACTGACCGGTATCAATGCTGCATACCAGAATACACAGGATGCCCCGCAGGCGGCGGCATACGATGTCCTGCGTCAGTTACCGGCAGATCAGCTGCGTCAGCACTTCCGCGCTTTCCAGCCACAATTTCTGCACGCAATACAGCTGACTGCAGACCAGCAGCTGATCCCGCTCCGGCTGGATGACCTGCAGATTCCGCCACCTGGCTATACGCAGGTGCCGCGCATCAGCCGAATCAGTCTGAGCGGACAACTGCCAGATAGCAGTCAGACTCTGCAATGGTATTATCCGGCCCGATTCGGCGACAATGCAGTCCGTCTGCGCCAGACCGATCCGGCAGCCGGCGTCTGGCACTGGTCTGACTGGCAATGGCTGCGTACCGATACGCCGGGTGCACCCTTTCCCTTACACGTCATTGCGCCTGAGCGATCAACCTGGTCGCAGTTGTTTGATTACAGCATAATCGGCTTCCGGCATATCGTGCCACTGGGCGCCGATCACATTCTGTTCATCCTCGGTCTGTATCTGTACAGCATCCGCTGGCGTCCGCTGATCTGGCAGGCCAGCCTGTTCACTCTGGCGCATAGCGTCACCCTCGGTCTGGGTGTGGTCGGCTGGGTGCAACTGCCCAGCCACTGGGTCGAACCTCTGATTGCTGCTTCCATCGTATTCGTCGCGCTTGAAAACATCAGGCCGCGCACAGCCAGGACATCAGGCCCCGATCTGCGACGGCTGATCCTCGTTTTCGGATTTGGCTTGCTACATGGTCTCGGCTTTGCCGACATGCTGCACCTGTTCGGCATGCCGGCAGATGCGTATCTCACGGCCCTGGCCGGGTTTAATCTGGGCGTCGAACTGGGACAGCTGGCGATCATCGCCGCCGCCTGGGCACTGACCGGCTGGTTGCGTCGGCAACCCGCCCGTTACCGGCACTGGGTGATCCTGCCTGGCTCCATCCTGATCGGTCTGACCGGCCTGTACTGGACCCTGCAACGTCTGACGTTGCTGAACTGAGGTGACTTACAAATACACTTATACCTGAACAAGTGATCAGGGGTGCGCTTCAAACTGATGTGGTGATTTGCTACCACAGGTTTCTGGCAAGCGTTATT
>CAWUJM010000053.1:0-10728 GCA_963922685.1 uncultured Gammaproteobacteria bacterium
GGTCGAAGCAACTAAGCAATGGCTGTTTTTCCGGTTCTGGGATCCCAGGATTACATTGACTTATTTCAATATTATAGAGACATTGCCTGAAAAAGTTATATACTGGATGAATGTATTCGGTGAAATAAAGTCTACTGTTTTTATCACCTATACTAAGCAATCTGATAGCATATGTGCCATATCACCAGATATAAAAAAAATCGAAGAATTCATGCAGCCAGTGCGTCCGGATTTAAAGATACATGAAAGCCATAAAACACACCCGTATCATAATATAAAATCTGTGGCAGGCAAAAAATATATTCTTACGCCTGAGATTATCAGGAAGCTTGGGGAAAGTACAGAGCGCGATTTTTTTCGCAAACTTAATAAAGATGCTGAAACACACAAGCGATACAATGATGAGTTTTTCAAAAATATATTGCATAGCATAAAAGATTCTGCATTCTCATCACGCGATATTATCAAAAAACTAACTTTCTGGTCGCTTAGTGAGGGACACTATGTGCTATTACATACATGGGCTGTGGCAGAACTTGAGAAAAGCCAGGGCATGCCCGATTCTATCCGATATGATCGCTTGAAAAATATCTCTCATAAGGTTATGTCGCATGGGAGATGAAACAGACAATCCGGTACAGTCTTGCCCGGGACCATGTGATGCGGTTATACCGATTGTGTATTATAATCAGCCAATCACTATTCCATACTCTGCCATCACAGATCAAATGAATTTTGGTGAAAGGCTTGTTATTGATACAAAGCAATCTGTGCAAAGAACCTTTACAAAGCCAAGCACAAGTCCACCACTGGAGATATCACAAACCAGCTCTGCTGGTGTGAAAGTAAAGGGGTTGGGTCACGCTGGGGTCGCGTTTATCAATGGTATCACTGGTGATGTCGCATACTATGAATATGGAAGGTATGATTCAGCTAACTATGGCGAAGTCCGTTATGCTGATGGGTTGGTAAAGATATCTGGAGGTTCTCCGCAAAGACTCTCGGTTTCTTTTGGTGATGATCATAACCCGACTGCGGCTTCGTTTAATACGTTACTGACGAATCTGACAAAAACAAACCGTGGGCCATATGCATTCTGGGCAACTTATACAAAGCTTGCAAACGGTGCATATGATATTATGAAGACGTTTGCGGAGCTGCGTATGCAGCAGGTTAATCAGCGCACATCAGCTGCTTATAATATTAATTCTAATCACTGCTTTACTTTTGCACTAGAAGTTGCTACAGAAGCTGGATTAAGAACCGATGTTGCAGCAGCTCCTGATCTTCGGGTAATATTGGTCGCCAGAAATGATACTATACTTGATGCTCCGGAAGATTTAGCTGTTGAATTACCCTCTCGCCAGATGTTAGAACTCCAGAAAAGATACAGAGCACTTAATGTGGATTCTTCTGGAAAAATTCAGGAGAATTTCATTTTTCCGCAAACATTAAACGCTAAATGAAAAAAAGCCTGCGGTGGTGTTTATCTTTGCCGCTGGTATTGTGCATGATAACTTTCTTTAGTTGGAGGTTTTTTAATGGAGGCGACGGAGTGGTAAAAAATTGTGCAAAAAACTGGGAGTATTTATATGAGCTCCCATTTCCTGATGATATTGAAGCAGTTATTGAGGCATGGGGGGAAGCCATCCCTGACGATCTTCTTCTGATCGGAGGGCTTGATTGGTTCAGTTGGGCAAAAATATGTAAACACGATGATCTTACTACGAATATGTTTTTTGGTGAAATAAGAGATCAGTCGATCAATTATAAAGGTCGCTTTGTATACGACCCTGTTAAAAATCAGAATTTATCCTTGCCACAGGATATCTTCTTCAGGTTCTATATGAGTCATTTGATTGGGGCAGAAGTCGTTTTTATCGAAAAAGAAAAAAAACAGAATCCGCGACGAATAATTCTGACTCCTATTGATCCTGATGGATACCGGCAGCCAAAAACGTATCTCCATCAAGATTGAACAACTATCTGGCTTTATTTATAAGTGTCAGGCAGCAGGGTATGTATTTGATGTTCTGGTTATACCAGTTTCACTCGGCCCTTTGAGGAATAACAGGTATTGAATGTAATCTGAGTGTCTCGCCATTATCTTTATGGCCATAATCGGTGAGGTCATATTTTACTACTTGAAACGGTAATAACTCACAGCGACTTCTCCACTATATCCTAAATGATACGGATACCGCCACGTCCAGGCGAAAAAAATAAAGACTGCCAGCATGACTAACGTTTTTTGTGCGACTTGCCACAACACACCACCACTTTTTGTAAAGATAGCCTCTTCCACGACAAAACGACACGCCTTGCAAGGAATCCCGCTATGCAAACTTCCACCACACCTGGCAGCAACCGCCTGATCGGCTGGCTGCGTCCGTTATTCGCCCACCTGAAAAATTCGCTGCGCGTTCTGCTTGTGCTGGCGTTGGTCGTCCTGCTGGTGGTGTTATGGGTGTACGGCCCGGAACTGCCGTATTACGACACCTACCCGCTGGCTGATCACGCTGGGGATCATCCTGCTGGTGGTGGGTGGGCTGGCCATCGCGGCCTGGCGCCGACTGGGCCGCCTGCGGGCAGCAGAAAAACGCCAGCAGCGCGAGCAGGAAGATCCGGTCATGCCGATCCTGCGCGCCCTGCACGAACAATTTGACCGCACCCTGCAGGATCTGCGCCAGCACATCATGCGCCGGGATTATCTGTACGCCCTGCCTTGGTATATGGTGATCGGCTCCGAAGGTGCCGGCAAGACCAGCCTGATCAACCGCTGCGGACAGAAATATACCCAGAGTACCTATCAGCATATCAAGCGACGCCGTGGCACCGCGCTGCCATATAAGATTGACTGGTGGATCGGCAATGATGCGATCATCATTGATCCGGATGGCGAACTGATCAGCGAACAGGTACCGGAAGGCTACAGTGAGCACAAAGAACTGCCACAGCGTGTCTGGCAGGCATGTATCCGCTGGCTGGAGCGTACCCGCAGCCGTCGTCCGCTGAACGGCATCCTGCTGGTGATTGATCTGCCCGGCATCCTGACCATGAGTGCCAGCGACCGCAAGACTTATGCCGGGCTGCTGCGCAGCAAGCTGCGCGATCTGATCGAACAACTGAGTACCCGCTTGCCGGTCTATGTGATCCTCAGCAAGATGGACCTGCTGGAGGGCTTTGAGGCCAGCTTCGGTCATCTGTCACGCGCCGAGCGCGAACAAAGCTTCGGCTTTACCTTCAGCCTGAACAGCCTGAAGGATGCCGATCGCTGGCAGGATGAATTCGATCAGGGCTATGGCCAGTTGCTGGATAATCTGACCGATCATACGTTTGAGGCAATCGCGAAGGCACCGGATCAGCCGACCCGCCAGGCTCTGTTTGCCTTTAACCGCCAGTTTGCCGGTATCCGCGACACCCTGCACGACTTTCTGGCCGATATCCTCGAAAGCGACCGGTATGCCACCGCCGCTCTGGTACGCGGCCTGTATTACACCTCGGTCTACCAGCAGGGCATCGCCGACAATGTGTATGTGCAGGGCGCAGCCCGCAATTATGACTTGCCGGGACGCATCGCACCGGCCCAGGCGATGCAGCGCGCACAGACCTATTTCAGTAAGGGCCTGTTTGCACAGAATATCTATCCGGAATCAGGACTGGCCGGTGACAACCGGCGCCTCCTGCGCCGCAAACAGCGTCTGTTTGCGTTTGCCTGCCTGATTGCCTGTGTTATCGGCACGGCCACTATCTATGGCTGGCACCGGCATTACCAGCACAACAAACACGCCGCCGATATCGTGCTGGAAAAGGCGCGTGACTTTACCCATACCACCATCGCTGATGCCAGTGGTACCCTGGACACGACCGGACGTGATCTGCTGGAGCCGCTGGATCTGATGTATGCCGCGCTCGCCAATTACGGACGCTACCGTGAAAAGATCCCCCTGCTGGCCGATATGGGCCTGTATCAGGGCCATATCATCGGGCCGAAGCTGGAGTCTACCTATCTGGACCTGCTACGCACCCGCTACCTGCCCGCACTGGCGACCGGCGTTGCCGAACAGATTCAGACCGCTGCCCCCGGCAGTAACGACAAGCTGGCCGCCCTGCGCGTCTACCGGATTATGGAAAGCCAGGAAAAACGCGAGCCACAGAACAAAGATATCGTCCGGCAACGACTGGCCGACACCTGGCAACAGCATTACACCGGCCAGGCCGGGGTTCAGCAGGCCTTGATGAACCATCTGGACTATGCGCTGGATTATGTCGCGGCGGATCTGCCCGCACTGCGTGGTGTGGTGATCACCGCCCAGCAGGACCTCAGTCGCATCCCGATCTCACAACGGGTCTATCAGGGTATCGTACAGCGCGCCCGCACCGAACTGCCGAACCGGGTTGACCTGCGTCAGACCATCGGCCCGGCATTTGATCTGATCTACCAGACCCGACCCGATAACGAAGCAACAACCACGGATACTGACTACGACATTCCCGGCTTTTACACTCGCCAGGCGTTCAAGGGCTACTTCACCCAACGCAATGCTGCCGTGATCGATCTGGCGGCGATCGACCAGTGGGTACTGGGTGAACGCGACAGCATCGTATACAGTGAGGCCGACAAGACGGCACTCACCCGCAAGATCCGCTCGCACTATGTCAACGACTATCTGGACACCTGGAAGCGCGCCCTCGGCCAATTACAGATCGACGACTTTGCCGGTATCGCGCATGGTGTCAAGATACTGGAGACATTGACCGGACCAGCCACCCCGCTACAACGGCTGATCGAAACGGTGGAAGAACACAGTGCCATCTACCCGGACCTGCAACTGGATATCAGCCAGGCAAAAAGCCCGGCAGAACAGGCCCTGCTGAAAGACCCGGATCGGCTGGCGGCGAAACGTATCCTCGGACAGTTCCACAGCCTGAATGCCCTGCTGGAAAAAGACGAACAAGGCCAGACCCGCTACGAAACCCTGCTACAGACCCTGCGTGCCAACTACGACTACCTGGTCGGCGTACAGAATGCGCCGGACGTTGGCAAGGCCGCGCTGAAACTGGCACGAGACCGCTTTAAGCTACAGGGTGCTGATCCGATCTATGCCCTGCAGCGTACCGCCGAAGGCCTACCCGAGCCACTGGCCACCCAGATGCAGAAGGTCGCCAGCGAAAGCTGGCGGGTTCTGCTGATCAAGGCCCTGCAGCAACTGGAAAAAAAATGGGATCAGGACATCTATCGCTTCTACCGCGAACGACTGGCAAACCGTTACCCGTTCAACCCGGACAGCACGCTGGATGCCTCTCTGGAAGACTTTGAAACCCTGTTCAGTCCGCAGGGTAAGCTGCGCACCTTCTACCAGAAATATCTGCAGGTGTTTCTGGAAGATAACCTGGCCGCCCTGTATAACGAAGATACTGAAGACTATCTGGTCGATACCAGTGTCCTGCAACAACTGGACAAGGCCTGGGACATTCAGGATGGCTTTTTCGACCCGCGTGGCAGCCTCAGCATCCCGTTCAGCCTGGAGCCACTGGCCCTGTCCGGGCGGCAAAGACGCAGCCTGATCGACATCGAAGGCCAGCGCATCGCCTACAACCACGGCCCGGCGCATAGCAGCGAACTGATCTGGCCGAACAGCCTGCAACGCGGTGCCAGCAGTCGGATCAGCCTGATCAGCAACCAGGGCCGCAGCCAGACCCTGCGCTACACCGGCCCCTGGAGCCTGTTCCGGCTACTCAGCCGGGCCAGCCTGAACGGTGCCAACGACAACCGGCTCGACATCAGCTTCCAGCTTGGCAGCGGCAGCATGCGCTATCGCCTGTATGCCGAAAAGAGCAACAGCCCGTTATTGCGCCAGCTCTTCCGGGGCTTCAACCTGCCGCGCACCCTGCTACGCAGCACACCCTGACACGGCACCCGACCGGGCAAAGAATTGCCCGGTCGGCACCTGAAAAGACCAGCAAAAACAATCTGATGCGCTAGCCGGGCAAAAAATCGCCCGAGATAAGCAAAAAATGGCCCGGTCACGCACCGGTGGCAGACCCGAAATCAGGCTAAACCCCTGTCAATACAGCAAAAAGACAGATGGGCACAAAACATGCTTATAGCAAGACAGGTCCGGCATCTCCGGGCCATCATCCCCATCGTGCCGCTGGCACATCACTATGGCTTACAGGAGTCAACCTCATGCCAACACCTGCTTATCTGTCACTTGAAGGCAAAACCCAGGGCAACATCAGCCAGGGTGCCTTTACCGCCGATTCAGTCGGTAACGTCTATGTTGAAGGCCACGAAGACCAGATACTGGTACAGGCCATCGACCATTCCGTCACCGTGCCCACCGACCCGCAATCCGGACAACCGGCCGGACAACGGGTACACAAGCCGCTGACCTTTACCTGTGCACTGAACAAGTCGGTACCGCTGCTGTACAACGCACTGGCCTCCGGCGAGATGCTGCCAAAGGTCGAGATCGCCTGGTACCGCACTTCCACCGAAGGCAAACAGGAGCACTTCTTCTCCACCCTGCTGGAAGATGCGGTGATCGTCGACATCACCACCGTGCTGCCGCATGCGCAGGATCCGGGTAATGCCGAATTCACCCAGTTGATCGCGGTCTCCGTGGCCTACCGCAAAATTACCTGGGAGCACACCATCTCCGGCACCTCCGGTAGTGACGACTGGCGCGCCCCGATGGAGGCCTGATACCGTCAGGAATCACCTGTGTCGTTGCCATACTCACCCTATGGCAACGACATAGCCTCGGAGCTATTATGAGCAAACTCAATAAACTAAAAGACAAACTGCGACACGCCCAACATAACTATACCTGGCATGATCTGATGACATTATTAACTGCTACAGGCTTTGAAAAACTCGAAGGCGATGGCTCCCGTGTGATCTTTATAAAAGACGAGATACGTCTGCAACTCCATAAACCGCATCCACAAAAAGAACTAAAGTATTATGCGGTGAAACAAGTCAGAACCACCTTACAGAAGGAGAATCTGTTATGAAAAAGATGGAATATAAAGGCTATCAGGGCACTATGGAATATAGTACCGAAGACCAGTGTTACTATGGCAGAATCGCTGACATCCGGGACCTGGTAAACTATGAATCAGAAGATGACACTGATTTAGAACATGCTTTTCATTCTGCCGTTGATGACTACCTGGCACTCTGTCAGAAACGCGGTGAGAAACCCGATACACCTGACCGGAACAACCCGGCTGACCCTGAATGTAAAAAAGTATTACTTTTTTGCCAGAAAACAACCGCGTCTGAAAATAACACCTTGCAGAAAAACCAAACCCATGCGGCCTGCAATAATTAAGATTACGGTATACAACATTGCTGTTGAGGCGAAAAAGCGCAGTGTACGGGTCGTACATGAACATTTTTCAACGAAGTATTTGCAAGCGCAGCAGTTTTCAGAAGTGCCCATAAGGAGAATGTCTTGAGTTACACCATTACGATAAACAGAAAGGCAAGAGATGGCGACTTAACCTTCGCTGGTGGCGGAAAGACTATCACAACAACATGTTACTGGAATACGGCTAAAAAGATTCCGGCTGCCACCTACCCGAACTGTTCCGCTACAACAATGACAAGAAAGAAAAATTCCAGAGGATTGCCCAGAGAAGCTGTATTTATTCCGGATGTGAAAGGTTTCTCCGGCATATTTATTCATATGGGCAAGATGCCTTATGCCGAATGGTCTGATGGTTGTATTGTAATAGATGAATCTGAGATGATTCAGATATACAACACCATAAAACCTAAGAACGGTCATAATGTGCAAGTCATCATCACCGGTTAGCCAGATGAAAATCTCAGCATTGACTCTTGTATTACTACTGACAGGCTGCTCATTTCTGAGCATGACCGAATCGACCGCAAGTGAAAAAGACGACTACTCTATCATCTTTTCGAACTTACTTGGCATAAACGAAAACAGATTCACTTATATCGATAGCGAAGGAAAGCAACATCCGGATCATCTCAGATTATTTAAAGAACTTGAAGAAATCTATATTCGATATATTGAACCTCAGCAAGATGGCACATACAGCCGGGAAAGAATTAAGGTCATCATGTTGTTTGCATTCTATGCAGAAAACCGCAGTTCAGGCGCATTCAGTGAATACCTGGCATCTGATTTACAGCCCATATATACAAAAAACAGATTGACGTTTCTTGAGTTAATGCGCGAATTACCCTTCCTGATTCCATCTGTATGTCACCGGCTGAATGCGTTTTTTGGTTTTGAAGGTAAGCATACCTCTGGAAAAGACAGTTTTATAAGAGAGAATACAATTCAATTTGCAACACACTTATCCGCAAAACAAGCTGAAACGTGTCTTGCACAGTTCAGTCAATAAGGCCTGATAAAACAAATCAACGCAGATGCCATACTTGCTAATGCCGAAGCTTCTGGTGGTAACCCATGCAACCAGTCACAGATACCGAATTTCGTATAGAACGCGTGCCAGAAAGTGCACCGGAACAAACCGAAACCAGCCGCATCTGGCTACATGGTCAACGTACCGACATCATCATAGACGGTGCCTGGCTGGAGGCCTGTCTGCGCGTTGGTAATCGCTACCTGGCCTTTCTGACCCATGACTGCCCGTTTGAAGAAAGCCTGAGTATCCATCTGCTGGACCAGACACTCAAGCCATTAGACGGTATTGGCATGGGTTTAATGTACACCACCGGACATTTCCGCAACCTGACACCAGAAACCCCTGACCGACTCCATTTTGACTTCTATGACGACAACCCCTGGTACCTGCAGATCCGCGAACAGCCCGAATGGCGCCTGCCTGGCACTGATCCCATAGGTAGCCGCCGAATCCAGCACGGACGCTGCCATCGCTACCTGGACATACAACACCAATCCTCTCGTGGCCTGATCCCCAACACCCGTGCCCGCTACCACAAACTCCGCCAATACTGGCACAAGATACGCAACCGTTCAGATCACAACAAGTCATCTGTCAAATGACCAGACACGCCAAAAAGATCAACCTTATTCTGACGAGTATAGCTACCGGTAGCCTGCTCAGCCTGATACTGGGCTCCTATCTGCTTTTTTATACACCTTTTTTATACACCCGAGTCATTTGACAAACGTACCTGGCATCTCTGGGCCCACTGGTTTGCGCCACTGGATTTATTACAGGATGCACCAGCACTCAGCCCGGTCACTGAGCCACGATACAGCCATTCTCCGCGTGACGGAGAAAGACGCGCTCTGGTGAGCATGCAATACCAGACCCAGGTATCGGTGCATACCATCCTGAATCAGTATATCCGGCACTTCACACCTCTGGGCTGTGACCTGAAACCAGCCGCAGAAGCCACCTTCTACTGGGATACTGATACCAGACTGGCAGGCCATTGCCCGGAAGCTCGCTGCCTGCAGATTGCGCTGGAACAGCAACCAACCGGAATACAGGTGCGATTACACCTGAATCCGGCAGATTAAAAACGAGGTCACACCATGTCTGAGCTATCTGCCGCAGACTATCACAACAAAACACGTGCCATCATAGATAGTGGAATTTATGATCCTGACCAGATATTTCGGGAATTAGTCCGTTATTACCTGATACATGATCCGGAAACTGACTGGTTCTACGATACCCAGGATGATATGGAAGAATTATTTGCCGGTATGTCCGCTATTCTGGGAACCAGCTTCAAAGGCCAACCTCATGACTCTGAACACGAAACAGAAGACGCAAAACGCTTTCGGAAAGTACGCAACTGGGTAGAAAACGTACACTATGATCAGGCAGGACTGCTGGCCAGAAACAGTCCTGCTCAACAAACAAACCCAGGCCGTAAATTTGACGGACAGATGGATAAAGTGATGCATATGATCAGAGCCGCAGCCGTCTCTGCTTACGTTGGTGAAACCCTTGCAGATGTCGGAAGCTGGGGCAATGAAGTTTTTGATGGTATGGTTAAACGCCCGGCACAACTGATCGGTAGAAGACTTGGGTTATATTCCGGCGTTATTGGTACTGGCTATGATCAACGCGATCTGCAATGGGGATTGTATGGCTCCGAACTACAGAACCACTTTGATCTATTCAGCGACAAAAAGGCCCGCAGACTGGCAAAAAAATTTGCGGAAGGTACCTTTGTGTTAAGTCGCTGGCAGGACTGGTACGACGCCAGCAGCAGAACCTTGTATGACTGAACTCCTGAAGATCGGCTACCGCATCTACCAGACCCTGGCAGTCATCCTGCTGACCGGAGCCCTGCTGCTCATCCTGATCAGCCTGGGCTTCGACACCAGCACAGAAGACCCGCAGGGTACCGCCATCATTAGCCACATAGCACCCGACACCGGTCTGATCCATCTGAGCGGCATCCGGGGCCGGGACAAACTGCGCATCACGGATCAGCTCGCCGAGGCCGACTGGGTACCACATACCCGGCCCGGCGATCCCTGTGCCGCAGACATACAACAACTCTTCCGGCAGATACGCAAAGCACCCGTTGCCTTTCGCTTTGGTACAGACCCCGGATTGTATCTGTACACAGAAACCGGGCCACCACACGCCCATACCGGCCTGCTGAACCAGGATTTACAGGCCATTATCAACCGACACCACCTGCCAACCGATCCACCCCGGAGTCCGCCATGAGCAGTACCGCCAACCACCGCGTCACCTGCACCCTGGAGGGTGCCGAACTGATGGTCGTCA
>CAWUJM010000054.1:0-10245 GCA_963922685.1 uncultured Gammaproteobacteria bacterium
AGCAGACAAACTGGAACCACAACAACGGGAGAAGATCATGAAGCTGGGTGAAGGCTTAATTGCGCACGGTTGGCAGAAAGGCAGGCAGGAAGGTGAGCAGAAAGGGGTATACAAAGTCGCGGTAAATATGCTCCGGGCCGGAACAGAACCTGACTTCATTCAGCGAGTGACAGGGCTATCCGCAACAGATATGCAAAAGCTGGCAGCCAATGGCTGAGAAACTGTCCAGCCCACACGACACCTGTTTCCAGACGCTGATGCAGCAGCCGGAAAATGCGTTATCCTTTTTTCAGCACTATCTGGCACCAGACTGGCAGCAGCGGGTGGATCTGAGCACACTGACTCTGGATTCGAGCAGCAGTATCACCACTGAGTTTCAGAATTTGCACAGTGATATCCTGTACCGGGTGGTATTGCGCGACTGTGCAAATCAGGATCAGATTGCGTATCTGTATACGATTGTGGAACATCAGAGTACGCCGGACAAAACGATGGCCCTGCGTTTGTGGCGTTACAAGGCGAATCTGCTGATGCGGCATGTGGATGAAGCGGTATTGCCACCGATACACACCATGGTGTTTTATCATGGTCACCGCAGCCCATACCCGTACAATCTGGATCTGTCACAATGTTTTGCTTCGGATGCTGATGCGCAGCATACCTTGCAGGGTGTGCCACAATTGATTGATGTGCCGCAACAGCCCGATGCCGAACTGCTGTGTGCTGGTCGGGCTGGGTTAGTCAGCTATTTTTTCAAGCATGTGCGGGATAAAGATGTGCTGCCCGCTCTGATCGCGTTACCAGCAGCACTGTTGCGTCGTATCACTGATGAATCAGGTGGCCTCATGTTGCTGGAGACGCTGATCAACTATTATCAGGCACAAGCCAGTACACGGGATTCGCTGCAGGCGATCCAGCAGGTAGCAGACAAACTGGAACCACAACAACGGGAGAAGATCATGAAGCTGGGTGAAGGCCTAATTGCGCACGGTTGGCAGAAAGGCAGACAGGAAGGCAGACAGGAAGGCAGACAGGAAGGTGAGCAGAAAGGGGTATACAAAGTCGCGGTAAATATGCTCCGGGCCGGAACAGAACCTGACTTCATTCAGAAAATGACAGGGTTGTCCTCAGCAGACATGCGGGCACTGGCAGTCAATACCTGATCACTTTACAGCATCGGTTGCAGGAAGCGTCCTGTATGTGAAGCAGGTTCCCGAGCGATGGTCTCCGGTGTCCCGCTGGCAATGATCTGACCGCCACCGGAGCCGCCTTCCGGACCCAAGTCGATAATCCAGTCGGCCGTCCTGATTACATCCAGGTTGTGTTCAATCACCACCAGCGTATTGCCATTGTCGCGCAGTTGGTGCAGTACGCTGAGTAGTTGTTGTACGTCGGCAAAATGCAGCCCGGTAGTTGGTTCGTCCAGGATGTACAGGGTCTTGCCGGTATCGCGTTTAGATAATTCGCGCGACAACTTGACCCGCTGGGCCTCGCCACCGGACAGTGTGGTGGCATTCTGTCCCAGTGTGATGTAGCTGAGACCAACGTCCATCAGGGTCTGTAGTTTGCGTTTCAGCACCGGCACTGCAGCAAAAAAGTCCAGGGCCTGTTCGACTGTCAGGCTCAGCACTTCGTGGATGTTTTTACCTTTGTAACGGATCTCCAGCGTTTCGCGATTGTAGCGCTGTCCCTGACATTGGTCGCACTGCACATACACGTCTGGCAGAAAGTGCATTTCGACCCGGATCATGCCGTCGCCACGACAGGCTTCGCAGCGTCCGCCTTTCACATTGAAGCTGAAGCGCCCCGGCGTATAGCCACGGGCACGGGCTTCCGGTACGCTGGCGAACAGGTCGCGGATCGGTGTGAACAGTCCGGTATAGGTTGCGGGGTTCGATCTCGGAGTGCGACCAATCGGGGACTGGTCGATGTCGATGACCTTATCCAGATGTTCCAGTCCACGGATCCGGTGGTAGGGCGCGACATCCTGATTCGCTTTGTTCAGGGTGTTTGCTGCCAGCGGATACAGGGTATTGTTGATCAGCGTGGATTTACCTGAGCCGGATACGCCGGTGACGCAGGTCAGCAGGCCGAGTGGCAGGATCAGATCGACCTGTTGCAGGTTGTTGCCGTGCGCACCCTGCAGGTATAGCTGGCGTTCCGGATCGCAGGGTGTGCGGGTGGCGGGTATCGCGATCTGTCGCTGGCCGCTCAGGTATTGTCCGGTGATCGAATCGGCGACCTGCATCACCTGTTCCGCATTGCCCTGCGCCACGATGCGACCACCATGCACACCGGCTCCCGGGCCGATATCGACGATATGGTCTGCCTGGCGGATCGCTTCTTCGTCATGTTCCACCACGATCACTGTGTTGCCCAGATCGCGCAGGTTATGCAGGGTCTTCAGCAGGCGGGCGTTATCCCGCTGGTGCAGCCCGATAGACGGCTCATCCAGCACATACATCACGCCGACCAGTCCGGCACCGATCTGGCTGGCGAGCCGGATGCGTTGTGCTTCGCCGCCGGAGAGGGTATCCGCACTGCGTTCCAGCGACAGATAATTCAGGCCGACATCGACCAGAAAATGCAGTCGTTCGCGGATTTCTTTGACAATCTTTGCCGCAATCTCGCCTTTCTGTCCGGGTAGTGTGAGCTGGTTGAAAAAGGCGAGGGTGTCTTCTATGGAGCGGGCAGTCAGGGCGGGCAGGTTGTGTTCTGCCACGAACACATGTCGCGCAGTCGGGTTCAGGCGGGTGCCCTGGCAGGCTGGGCAGGGCTGGCTGGACAGGTAACGTGCCAGATCGTCGCGTACCAGATTGGAGTCGGTCTCGCGATAGCGTCGGCGCAGGTTGTTCAGGATGCCTTCAAAGGGTCGGTCTTTGCGCAGGGTGGAGCCGCGTTCGGTCACATGGGTGAAGCTGATGTCTTCGTCACCACTACCATTCAGGATCCAGTCCTGTTCTTCGGGTGAGAGTTTCACCCAGGGTGTGTTCAGGTCGAAGCCATAATGCGCTGCAACTGCACTGAGCATCTTATAGTAATAACTGCTGCGCTTGTCCCAGCCTCTGATCGCACCCTGTGCCAGAGACAGGGTGATGTCTGTGATGACCTTGTTCGGATCAAAAAAATGTTCCTGTCCCAGCCCGTCGCAGGTGGTGCAGGCCCCCAGCGGGTTGTTGAAAGAAAACAGGCGCGGTTCCAGTGCTTCAATACTGTAGCCGCACTCGGTGCATGCAAAATTGGCAGAAAAGACCAGTTCTGCCTGGCTGTTATCCATCCAGGCGATGCGTACCACACCATTGGCCAGGTGCAGGGCTGTTTCAAATGATTCAGTCAGGCGTAAACGCAGGTCATCACGTACCTTAAACCGGTCAATGACAACCTCAATCGTGTGCTTTTTGCGCAGGGCGAGGGTCGGCGGCTGATCCAGTTCACAGATTTCGCCATCAATCCGGGCGCGGATATAGCCCTGAGCATATAACTCAGCCAGCAGTTTCTGATATTCGCCCTTGCGCTCACTGACGACCGGCGCAAGCAGCATCAGGCGGTAGCCAGCTGGCAAGGCTAGTACCTGATCCACCATCTGGCTGACGGTCTGTGCCTCCAGCGTACCGCCATGCTGCGGGCAGGCGGGGGTGCCGACCCGGGCAAACAGCAGGCGCAGATAGTCGTAGATCTCGGTGATGGTGCCGACTGTGGAGCGCGGGTTATGGCTGGTGGTCTTCTGTTCGATAGAGATGGCGGGTGACAGGCCTTCGATATGGTCGACTTCCGGCTTGTCCATCACTGACAGAAACTGGCGGGCGTATGCCGACAGTGATTCGACATAGCGGCGCTGGCCTTCGGCATACAAGGTGTCGAACGCGAGCGATGACTTGCCGGAGCCGGACAGCCCGGTGATCACGATTAGTCGGTCACGTGGCAGTTCCAGCGTGATGTTACGCAGGTTGTGGGTGCGTGCCCCGCGAATCAGAATCTTATCCATCAAGCAGTCGCCAGGGCTTCCAGTTGTGCGACCCGGATCAGGCCATGTAAGACCAGATCGTCCAGGCAGGTAGCGGTAATCTGCAGATAAGGCAGCAGGCTCCTGCCATGGCCACCGCTCAGACACAGAGAGGTGGTATCCGGCAGGGTCTGCATCATCTGGTGGATCAGACTGGCGATTGCCTGCTGGCCACCTTGTGCAATCGCACAACCGGTATCCTGTGCCAGGTGCGGTTCGGTTCGGTTCGGGGTGGTATCGGTGATTCCGGTCTGTTGTTGCAGAACAGTACGCATCAGAGACAGGCCGGGCAGAATATAGCCACCCTGATGGGTGCCGCTGGCATCCACCACATCCAGTGTGATGGCAGTCCCATAGTCAACCACCACAAAGGGTGGACTGACCTGCTGGCGACATGCGAGCATCGCCAGCCAGCGATCAATACCCAGCTGATCACGGGCATAGCAGGTTGGCAGATAGGTGCCGTGTGTCGCCAGACTGACCCGATGCACCGGGACCTGCCAGGTCTTCTGCAGCAGGGCAGCGTGTGCATCCTGACGGTGCGCCGGGCTGACATCCGAGATCCAGATTGCATCCGGTGCAGATGGTACAGAGGTCAGCAGGGACGACAGTGTGGTGGCCTGCAGACGCTGGTGTTGTCCGTCAATATCCCGGATCGCCTTGATACGACTGTTACCGATATCAATATAGATACCGGCCGTTTCACACCCCCGGTGCATGACTGACATATTATTGATTCTGCCAGGTATCGCGCAGGCTGACGATCCGGTTGTACACTGGTCTGCCGCTCGCAGTGTCTGTCATATCCCGGCAGAAATAACCCTCGCGCTCAAACTGATAAGGGATTGTGACCTCCGCCTGTGCCAGGTTGGCCTCCAGAACAGAATCCCGTCTGATCTGCATGGAATCTGGATTCAGATCAGTGATCAGGTCTTGTTTTCTGCCGGGTTCCGGCACCTGAAACAACCGGTCGTACAGACGGACTTCGGCCTGCACAGCCGCTGCGGCAGCAACCCACTGAATCACGCCGCGTACCTTACGTCCCTGCGGATTCCTGCCCAGCGTAGCGGAGTCGTAGCTGCCGTGTAGTTCGACAATCTGGCCTGTGTCGTCCCGGATGATCTGATCTGCACGGATCACATACGCATGGCGTAGCCGAACCTCGCCTCCGAGTACCAGACGCTTGTATTTTTTATTCGCTGTCTCGCGGAAATCTGCCTGGTCTATATAGATCTCACGGCTGAAGGTCAGGGTACGTTCGCCCAGATCGTCCCGTTTCGGATGGTTCGGTGCGGTCAGCGTCTCAGTCTGATCTGCCGGATAGTTGGTAATCACTACCTTCAGCGGATTCAGCACGGCCATCCGTCTGGGAGCGGTCTGGTCCAGTTCATCGCGTACGGCACTTTCCAGCATCGCCATCTCGACCAGACTATCTGTTCGGGTAACCCCGATCCGGTGACAGAACTCACGGATGGCACTGGCCGGATAGCCGCGCCGGCGTAGTCCGGCCAGGGTCGGCAGGCGTGGATCATCCCAGCCGTCCACATGACCTTCCGTGACCAGGCGGGTCAGTTTGCGCTTGCTCAGTACCGTATAGCTCAGGTTCAGGCGGGCAAACTCAATCTGTTGCGGGCGCGGATCAAAGTCGAGGTTGTGCAGAATCCAGTCGTACAGCGGACGATGGTCAGCAAATTCAAGCGTGCACAGAGAATGGGTGATGCCTTCCAGTGCATCTGAGATCGGATGAGTATAGTCATATAACGGATAGATGCACCAGGCCGCCCCAGTCTGGTGGTGTGCCAGGCCGTGCCGGATACGGTACAGGGTCGGGTCGCGTAAATTGATATTGGGCGCGGCCATATCAATCTTTGCGCGCAGGGTGCGGCTGCCGTCAGCATATTCTCCGGCGCGCATCCGGGCGAACAGATCCAGATTATCCGCGATGCTACGGTTGCGATACGGGCTGTCTGTACCGGGTTCGGTCAGACTGCCGCGATGTGCCCGTACCTGTTCGGCACTCAGATCGCACACATAGGCCCGGCCACGTCGGATCAGCTGAACTGCATAGTCATACAGTGCGGTGAAATAGTCTGAGGCAAAGTGTTGTTCGTGCCAGGTATAGCCCAGCCAGCGCACATCCTGTTGGATTGCGGCGACATAGGTCGCGTCTTCTCTTGCCGGATTGGTATCGTCGAACCGCAGGTTGGTGCGACCGGCATAGTCCTGCCCGATGCCGAAATTGAGCACGATTGACTTGGCATGTCCCAGATGCAGATAGCCGTTCGGTTCCGGCGGAAAGCGGGTATGGATCTGCTGATGTTTCCCACTCGCCAGATCCTGCTCTATCTGCTGGCGGATAAAGTGGTGCTGAGCCTCACTCATGTGTCGGATTCCTGCAGATGGTCAATGTCTGTTGTCGTGTGTACATCCGGTCTTGTAACGTGCACCCGGAACAGGTTTCCGGTGCGGTCATCTGTCAGCTTAATTGATGGATAGGCCCGAAAGGCACGTAGCAGGCCGCTACCCAGACCACGATACGGGAGCAGCTTAGCTGCAAAAGAGGCCAGGATCGGGTTCCGTATATTCGAGTTTCCGGCCTTGATATTGGCAATCGTCAGGTTATTGGGCAGATGTCCCGGACTTACGATTTCAACCCGGTTGGCAAAGACCATCACCCGGATGGTGGCACTGATAAAATAATCTCGGTGAATGAGGGCATTGGCGATCAGTTCTTCCCAGACAATACGGGGCACCTCTGGTGTACCCGTCGTATTGATCCCACTGTCTCCCTGTACAGCACGGGTGTTGGCACTGATGAATCCCAGAGTCTGCTGAAACACATCCGCTAATCTGCCGCTGATATCGCGGCTATCAATATAACGCTCATCCTCAATAGCATTGCCGACAAAGGCCACAGCCTTCACCATGAACGCAGGCAGAGCGAACTGTGGTGTCCGGCAGAACAATAATGCACCGGCGATATTAAGCTGCCCCTGAATCATTAGATTCAGGTTGCTCAGTAGCTGCGGCAGGGGTTGTTCCTGCTCAGCAACCGGTGTTCCGAATTGCTGCCGGAAAAAGTCGTCCAGATAATCTGTGTCCACATCACCAGCATTCAGCCCTGCGACCGGAGTGCTGTCAGCATGTACCAGACCGGCCTGCTGGAACAGGCGCTGGAGTTCTTCCCGCGAGGTGGCACGTCGCTTATCGGCACCACACTTCACCCAGATAACGCCGTTTTTATCCAAGTAAGGCTTACTGACACCTGCACTGACTGAAACCACTAACACCGTGCCCGCAGGGTGCGGCACATTTTCGGTAACCGGGTTCACCGCCGGACGCACATTCCGCGCAGAGGCATTGCTGATCAGCTGGTTCAGGCGGGCGACATCCGCACCGGACAGGCCCCGCACAGAACCATCATCGTACACGCCGATAAAGATACGACCACCGGATCCATTACAGAAGGCGGCTATTTCACCTGCCAGACTGTCAGCGTTGGTGATGTCTGCCTTAAACTGATGCTGACTATCTTCACCCCGACTGAGGATTTCAATCAGTTCTGTGGCTTCCACTGGTTGTATACCTCGGTACGACGGTTAAAGGCCTCCCGACCACCTTCCATAATGTTGATAACCGCCTCCTGTATCGGGTGCGCATCAATACTGCCACTCGTTACTGTTATGCGCTCGTCCCGGAACTGACAGGCATGCACCTGCTCGGCATCGCCCAATACAGGAAAGTTGGCATTGTGCGTCGCCAGAATGAACTGGGTGGATGGCTTCAGTTGACGCATCAGCCGGATCACATCGTCATAGATCGTCTGATTATCCAGATCGTCTTCCGGCTGATCAATGATAATGACATCATTCTGTTGTTGACTCAGGATGTACAGCATCAGGGCAGAGGCACGTTGTCCAAGCGAATGATGTTGCAGTGCTTTACCGCGATACCGGATGACAAAATGATTCGGTACCTGCCAGGTCACCAGTTCGGCCAGATGTTGCATGAATGTCTTTCTGAACACCTCCGGTGTGTTGCCAGCTCGCTCCAGTGCAGCAGGTAGGTCGCGCAAGAGCTCACCGAAATCCGCATAGTCTGCCATGACGCCCTGCAGGGTGGTTTCCCGGATATGGCTCCCCTTAAACAACTGTTTCATATAGTTGATAGCAGCGGCCTGATCACCCCTGAACCCGGCCTCAATCTGCAGTACCGGGTGGCTGGCATTCACCCGATCTAATGCTGTCTTGATGATATCGAACTCGTGCCGCCAGAGCGTATTCAGCTGGTCGATTGCCGTAAAGAGGGCATTGCGGATAGTAGCCTGCTGAAACCCCAGACGTTTCTGCAGCCTGTCTGAGATACCATATTCCGCAAATTTTTTAAGACGAAACTCAGCATCGGCGCGTTGTTGTGCATAATCATGCTGTTGTTCCGCCACATCACTCAGTTTGAGCCAGCGCAATGCAGCCTCTCTGACCACCTGACGTTGCCTGGCAATGTCCTGTCTCAGTACAGAAAGCTGCTCACCTCTACCAGATCAGCTTCGAACCCTTCTCCGGTGCTCGACAGATCCTTCTGTCCGAAGTAGATCGGGTGACGCAATATGGTTTTCCGGATGGATACCCCTGGCTGACGCTGATCATGCAGATAAACATCCGGGACTTCGCCATAAATTCTGGATATCGTAAATGTCTGTCCATAGGCGTCACAGGCCTTGAGTGTGATCTTGCCGCCACTGCCCCGAATGCCGATAAACGTATTCAGCTCTGGTGCAAAATGCAGCGTCTGGCCATCCAGGATGCCACCATCGAAACGAATGCTGCGGATATGAAAGGCCTGATGTTCCTGGGGTTGTTGTGCAACACGTGAGTTATGATCGGTTAATGCGAACCTGGCTGCCTTGAAGGATAATTCACCAAGCTGAGGTAGCAGGCCTTACCCTGGCCGATCTCTTCAATACATTTTGGGTCACTACCTTCGAGCTCAGCACCGTCTGGTGCTGACCACAGTCCATTGGGTGCTTCAACATGCGCGAAGACCAGAAAAAAGTCACGCTGGTAGTGTTCCAGCTTTCTGATCGTATCTTCCAGATTAAATGAGGACCGTCCATTTTCGTGTTCATATTGCTCAGGGGTTTTTCCTGCAAACATGACACTCAGAAATGGATTAATGTGATCACACCCACCCGAATCTGAGCCTTTTCCAGTGCACCAACATAGTCACTGTTATAGTAATCATCATCACCAGCATATCTGAACTCACGATCAGCACGGGTATGCAGGTGAACATCTGCGCGAATCCATTGTGCCCCCTGTTCAAAGATACTATTCATACAGAATCACTCCCACTCAATCGTAGCGGGTGGCTTGCCGGAGATGTCGTAGACGATGTGCACAATGCCACATCTTATATTCTGGTGTAGCAGGCAGATTATCTTACACGGTTAATCTGCCGCACGTCTCTGTTGTGATGCCGGGATGATGACTTCAGCCTGATAAGGACGATCTGTTACGGAGGGTAATTGTACCCGGACAGAGAGTACCGCTGGGTGTGTCTGTCGGTCAATCCAGTTCCGGGCAGGGGATAACAGGGAAAAATCAACCCGTCGTCCGCTAGCCAGCGCATGTTCACGGTGTTGTACAAACTGCTCTGCCTGACCGGGCAACAGACCGGGCAGGGCAGCGATAACCGGCAGTTCGGCGGAACGGGGATCAATGCGGGCACGACGGGCATGCACGGTCAGGAAGGGCGTCAGTGCTGCGACACTGTCTGTATCAAATCCGGTGACATGGGCTAATTCGGCGACACTGAAAAAAGGTCGATTATTCGGTGTGTCAGGCGCATGCCGGGCCGATTCGGTGCCACCCTGGCGGGTGAGCTGATCAGCATCACGCCAATCCAGTAGCGCATCAGCCAACTGCTCCGTTGGTTGCATCGGTAATATCTGCTGCAACAGGCCTTGTAACAGACTGCGTGGTGCCAGATTGAGGTCAATTCTGGCCTGTTCACTGCGAATACTCAGGCTGAGATCCTGGTCTTCCCAGCGGAACCGATGTGGCTGACCATCTGCCTGCCAGCGCTGATCAGTATCCGGATGCGTCAGATGCCAGCGAGCCGCTGCAACACCGGCCTGAACTGTGGCCTGCTGACGAACCTGTTGTGTCAGCCAAGCCGTTTGCTGAATCTCCAGCAATTCCCGCTGCGATAGAAACCCCCAATAAAAATAAGGGTTGTAGGGG
>CAWUJM010000055.1:0-9779 GCA_963922685.1 uncultured Gammaproteobacteria bacterium
CACACATCGACTACGAAATCTGTGACACCGGTTATCGCGAGCGACCATGAAGTGCTGTGACAGGAAGCCTGTGTGCTGGAAAAAAACGGACGAAGAGACCCGTTCGCCGAACTTCTGCTTCCTTTCCTGTGTGTTGCCGACACTATTTGCCAATATGTCGCTGCGCGTCATTCCGCGCGAAATCGCGGAATCCATGGCACCAGGGATCGGATTGGACAGATTGGCAGCCAATCAGAACGCCTGGTCGCAGAAGTGCTGCCGGAGCATGGGCCATCCTGGCAAAGTTTGCCATACCACGGTGTCATTCTGGTGGGAATGACCACGAGGGTGGTTGTGCCACCTGACTCACAGAGCGTTACCCGTCAGAGGCTGCTCCGAGGGCGTCTGCGGCCATGGATGGCCGCAGCCGAGCCCCCTTGGACGGGTATTCTGGCGACCCTCGGAGCAGCCTCTGACGGGTAACGCCGAAACGAATTTTATGTGCCCCAGCTTATTTATTACGCCACATCAGTTTGAATCACACCTGCAGAAGGGGTATTTTCATGCTGATATCAAGCGTGTCAGCAGCGTTGCCAGGGACAGCACGGTAATCTGTTCCGGTAATTGATAACATTCTTCGCCACTGTAGACGACGAATTTTGCGGTGGGCCGGATATCTGCACAGGCCAGGTAAAAACCTTTACTCAGCTTGGGTGCTGAAGTCTGTTTGATTTCAATCGCCCAAATCTGGTCTTTGAACTGTAAGACCAGATCTATCTCGGCCCCGGCAGCCGTCCGGTAAAATGTCGCCTCTGTATCGCCTGGTGCTGCAGACAGGATGTTTTCCAGTACAAAGCCTTCCCAGCTGGCGCCTGATTTCGGGTGTCCGAGTAAGCTGTCATAGTCGGTGATCTGCAGCAGACTGTGCATCAGGCCACTGTCGCGCAGATAGATCTTCGATGATTTCACCAGACGTTTGCCGGTATTGTTGCGCCAGGGGGGTAGCCGTCGTACCAGCAGCAGGTCAACCAGCAGGTCCAGATAGTTGCTGATGGTCTTGTTGCTGACGCCCAGGCTGCGTCCCAGACTGGTATGATTCAGCAGCTCACCCTGCAGATGTGCCAGCATGGTCCAGAACCGGCGCAGGGTTTCGGCCGGGATGCGTGGTCCGAACTGAGGTATGTCACGTTCTAAATAGGTGCGGATAAAATTGCGGCGCCAGGTCTGGCTGTAAGGTTCGCTTCTGCTGAGAAAGCTGTCCGGGAATCCGCCACGTAGCCACAGTTTCTGCCACTGGTCTGCACCGACTTCCTGCAGATTGAACGGATACAATTCGACGTATGCAATACGCCCGGCGAGCGTTTCACTGGTTTGCTGCAACAGTGCCATGGAGGCTGAACCCAGGACTAAGAACCGGCAGTCTGTCCGGCCTTGTCTGCGATACTGGTCAATCAGGCCGCGTAATGTCCGGAACAGCTCTGGCATCTGGTGGATTTCGTCCAGAATAATCAGCTCATCCCGGTGCTGATGCAGGTAATGTTCCGGATCAGTCAGTTTGCTGCGATCCCGGGGCGATTCCAGATCAAGATACCGGGATGACTGGTGTTTGCCCACAGCGTAGGCCAGGGTAGTCTTGCCGACCTGGCGTGGTCCGAGTATCGCAATCGCTGGAACATCTGCTGCCAGCTGGGCGATTTCATGGCGTTTTTCACGTTCAATCATCCTTGCAATTATGAATCCTGATTTCAGGATTGCAAGGATAAATTGCCTGAATTTTTAAGTAAAATACTGAATTTTAATTATTTACTGGTTTTTCAGTTATGTTGATTCGTTGGGGTGCCTCAGCACTGTCTGACTGGCGTCGTCAGAAGCTGGAACAGCAGGTCATGGCGGTGCTGGGGCAGACGGTTGCAGTCCGGGCTGAGGGCATCTGTTTTGTTGCAACGCAACGGGTTCTGTCTGCTGCCGAACTGGTCAGACTGGATCGGTTATTGTCTGCTCAGGCTGACGTGCCTGCACCGATGGGTACGCTGTTTCTGGTCGTGCCGCGTCCCGGGACACTCTCGCCCTGGTCATCACGTGCAACACACATCGCACAGCTCTGTGGTCTGCAGGCAGTGGTACGGGTGGAACGCGGGATAGCCTTTTTTATTACAGGTGAAACCCGGAATAACGTGCAGTGGCAGGCGGTGGCGGATCTGTTGCATGACCGGATGACAGAAACCGTGTTGCCTGATGTCGCTGCAGCAGCAGCCTTGTTTGCGCAGGCTGAACCAAAAACATTCGGTACAGTGGATTTGCTGCAGGGTGGTGTCATTGCGTTACGTCAGGCAGATGTGGCTCTGGGACTTGCGCTGTCTGCCGAAGAGATGGATTATCTGCTGGCCAGTTTCCGGCAGATCGGGCGCAATCCGACTGATGTCGAGCTGATGATGTTTGCGCAGGCAAATTCAGAACACTGCCGACATAAGATCTTTAATGCTGCATGGGTAATAGATGGGGTGCAGAAGCCCCGGTCTTTATTTGATATGGTGCGGCATACGACGGTACGGTCTCCGCAGGGTGTCCTGTCGGCCTATAAAGACAATGCAGCGGTGATTACCGGGCATACCGGACGGCGTTTTTTCCCGGATACTGACGGTATCTATACCGAGCATCCGGAAGCTATGCCAATCCTGTTAAAGGTTGAAACCCATAACCATCCGACGGCTATCTCGCCCGGCCCGGGTGCGGCAACCGGTTCTGGTGGTGAAATCCGGGATGAGGGGGCAACCGGCATTGGGGCAAAGCCGAAGGCCGGCTTATGCGGATTTTCGGTATCAGATTTGCGTATACCAGATTGGGTGCAGCCGTGGGAAGAAGATGTTGGCCGGCCGGCACGCATCGCCTCCGCTCTGGAGATTATGCTGGATGGGCCGATTGGTTCAGCTGCATTCAACAATGAATTTGGTCGTCCCAACCTGACCGGTTATTTCCGTACATTCACACGATCGGTGGCTGGCCAGCTGCGGGGTTATCACAAGCCGATTATGCTGGCGGGTGGCCTGGGAAATGTGCGCCCGCAGCATATTGAAAAAAAGGCATTTCCGGCAGGAACCCCACTGGTCGTACTGGGTGGTCCGGCAATGCTGATCGGGTTGGGTGGTGGTGCCGCATCCTCGGTGGCGGCAGGTGCATCGACCGAAGCACTGGACTTTGCCTCAGTACAACGTGCAAACCCGGAGATGGAGCGGCGTTGTCAGGAAGTGATTGACCAGTGCTGGCAACAGGGCGATGACAACCCGATTCTGTTTATTCACGATGTGGGTGCAGGTGGATTATCTAATGCGTTGCCGGAACTGATCCACGATGGTGGTTGTGGCGGTCAGTTTGATCTGCGCCAGGTGCCGAATGCCGATCCGGGTCTGTTGCCACTCCAGATCTGGTGCAATGAAGCACAGGAGCGGTATGTATTGGCGATAGCGGCGGAGCGACTGGCGGCGTTCGCGGCCTTATGTCGGCGTGAAAGATGCCCGTATGCGGTGGTTGGTCAGGCGACTGCAGATCAGACGATCGTACTGGACGATCCGCAGTTTGCGAATCGACCGATTGATCTGCCACTGGATGTGTTGTTGGGTAAACCACCCGAAATGGTGCGTCAGGTTGCCTCAGTTGCACCTTATCGGGGCGCACTGGACCTGAGTGGCGTCTCGTTACCGGCAGCGGCGCAGCGCGTGTTACGTCTGCCAACTGTGGCGAGTAAGTCTTTTCTGATTACGATTGGTGACCGGTCCATCACCGGCCTGGTCGTACGCGATCAGATGGTTGGCCCCTGGCAGGTACCGGTGGCCGATGTGGCGGTGACAGCGAATGATTTCTGCGGCTATGCCGGAGAAGCGATGGCAATGGGTGAGCGTACGCCGCTGGCTGTCCTGGATGCGCCAGCGTCCGGCCGGATGGCAGTGGGTGAAGCGATCACGAATATGGCTGCCGCTGATATCGCCCGACTGAGTGACATCAGGCTATCTGCAAACTGGATGGCTGCAGCGGGCACATCGGGCGAAGATGCGCGCTTGTTTGCGACAGTTGAGGCGGTTGGCATGACACTCTGTCCGGCGCTTGGTATCGCGATACCGGTCGGCAAGGATTCGCTTTCAATGCGTACCGTGTGGCAGCAGGATGGCACAGAGCGCAGCATGACAGCGCCGGTCTCACTGATCATCTCGGCCTTTGCTCCGGTCACGGATGTACGGCGTACCCTGACACCGCAATTGCGTCTGGATTGTGGCCCGACCGGGCTGATCCTGATAGATCTGGGGGCAGGGCAGAATCGACTGGGTGCCAGTGCTCTGGCACAAGTGTATGGCCAGACCGGGGGTACGGGTGCTGATCTGGACAGTGCCGAACAGATGCGGGCCTTTTTTGCTGTGATACAACAGTTAAGGCAGCAGGATCTGATTCTGGCCTACCATGACCGGTCAGATGGCGGACTCTTCACGGCCTTATGTGAGATGGCATTTGCCGGACGGTGTGGACTGCAGATTGATCTGGCCGGACTGGATCCGGATGTACTGGCGGTTCTGTTCAACGAAGAACTGGGTGCTGTCATTCAGGTACGTCAGACAGAACAGGAGGTGGTGCTGGCACAACTGGCACAGGCCGGACTGGCAGCCTGCAGCCATCGTATCGGTGTTCCACAGACGGATCAGCAGATTCAATTCCGGCAGAATGGCCGGGTGTTGTGGGACACGACCCGGACAGAACTGCAACAGAGCTGGTCAGAAACCAGCTACCGGATGCAGCGATTGCGCGATCATCCCGATTGTGCAGATGAAGAATTTGCCCGGATTACAGCACAGGATGCCGGGTTACAGGTTCGCCTGAGCTTTGATCTGCATGACCCTCTGCCATTGATCGGTGGCACCAGACCGCGTATCGCGATCCTGCGGGAGCAGGGCGTGAATGGCCAGACAGAGATGGCAGCCGCTTTTCACAAGGTCGGATTTGCCTGCGTGGATGTGCACATGTCGGACATTCTGGCCGGAGAGATCACGCTGGATGATTTTCACGGACTGGTCGCTTGTGGCGGGTTCAGCTATGGTGACGTACTGGGTGCAGGCACTGGCTGGGCCAGCGCGATCCTGTACAACGCGCGCGCCCGTGATCAGTTTGCTGCCTTTTTTGAGCGACCGGATACCTTTACTCTCGGGGTGTGTAATGGCTGCCAGATGCTGGCGCAGCTCCGTGAGCTGATACCGGGTAGTGCCCACTGGCCGCATTTTGCTCGTAACCGTTCAGAACAGTTTGAAGCACGTCTGGTACAGGTTGCGATCCAACCATCGCCATCCATATTACTCACAGGGATGGTCGGAAGTCAGTTGCCGATTGTGGTCGCACATGGCGAAGGACGTGCTGAGTTTGCCGATGCAGCGGCATCGCAGAATGCTCAGGTGACGCTGCGTTATGTGGAACACGATGGTGCGGTTGCGGTACGCTATCCAGCCAATCCGAATGGCTCGCCGGCAGGCGTGACCGGTTTGTGTAATGCAGACGGGCGGGTGAATATTATGATGCCGCATCCTGAGCGGGTCGTGCGTACACTGCAGCATAGCTGGCACCCGGCAGGCTGGCGAGAAGACGCACCCTGGTTGCGCCTGTTCTGTAACGCACGCCGCTGGTTGCAATAGCAGGCGGGTGCGATCCGGACTGATGTGATGATCTCAGTGCCAGCACTATCCGGCATGTTTTATGCCTTATGATTTGATCTGATGTGCTTTTCTGCCATCGTCCTTTGTCGGATTTATATTTCTATTTCTGAAGAGAGTATTGTATGCCTGCCCAGAAAGTCTTAGACATGATCAGAGAAAACGATGTGAGATATGTCGATTTTCGCTTCACCGATACCCATGGCAAAGAACAGCATGTGACTGTGCCTGCACGGACAGTTGATGCTGATCTCTTCAGAGATGGCAAAATGTTCGATGGTTCTTCCATCGCTGGCTGGAAGAGCATCAATGAATCGGACATGATCCTGATGCCGGAAGCTGACACAGCGGTGATGGATCCGTTTGCGGATGAAGCCACCCTGAACCTGCGGTGCGATGTGCTGGAGCCTGATACCATGTCAGGCTATGAGCGGGATCCACGCTCTGTGGCCAAACGTGCAGAAGCCTATCTGCAGTCTACCGGTATTGCCGACACAGCCTATTTCGGGCCGGAGCCTGAATTCTTCGTGTTTGACGATGTGCGCTGGGATGCTGATATGTCCGGTGCTTCTTACCGGATAGATGCAGAAGAAGCCATATGGAACAGTGCCAGAGATTACGGGGAAGATGGCAACATGGGTCATCGTCCGGGCGTGAAAGGGGGATATTTCCCGGTACCGCCGGTGGATTCGCTGAGCGATCTGCGGGCTGCGATGTGTGATGCGATGGAAGAAATGGGTGTGCCGGTGGAAGTGCATCACCATGAAGTGGCGACGGCAGGCCAGTGCGAAATCGGCACCCAGTTCAGCACGTTGGTACAACGGGCAGACTGGAACCAGATACTGAAATATTGCGTGCAGAATGTTGCCCATGCGTATGGAAAGACCGCGACCTTTATGCCGAAGCCACTGGTGGGCGATAACGGCTCAGGGATGCATGTGCACCAGTCGCTGGCGAAAAATGGTGAGAACCTGTTTGCGGGTGACCAGTATGGTGGCCTGTCGCAGACCGCACTCTACTATATCGGCGGCATCATCAGACATGCCCGGGCGCTGAATGCGTTTACGAATGCCTCAACCAACTCATATAAAAGGCTGGTGCCGGGCTTTGAAGCACCAGTTATGCTGGCCTATTCTGCGCGTAACCGATCTGCCTCCATCCGGATCCCCTGGGTCTCCAGCCCGAAGGCACGCCGGATTGAAGTCCGCTTCCCGGATCCGACAGCTAATTCCTATCTGGCGTTTTCTGCGCTGCTGCTGGCCGGTCTGGATGGCATCCGGAACCAGATACATCCGGGTGAGGCGATGGATCAGGATCTGTATGAACTATCAGAGCAGGAAGCATCCGCTATCCCGACCGTCTGTCACAGCCTGGATCAGGCACTGGAAGCACTGGATCAGGATCGTGGTTTTCTGTGTGCTGGTGAGGTCTTCACAGACGATCTGATTGATGGCTACATTGGTCTGAAGATGGAGGAGGTGACCCGGTTACGTATGTCAACTCATCCGGTTGAGTTTGATATGTACTACAGTTTATAGTATGCCGACATACACATCTTTACGATCTGGCTGAAAGTGTCATTCTGCGCGCAGCGAAGCGTAGTCGCAGAATCTGGTCTGAACTCCGGGACATGGATTCCGCGACTTCGCGCGGAATGACACGCAATCAGATACGCAGATCTTAACTGATTCTGGTGGTGGGTCAGATGTGTTGTTGATACAAATATCAAGCTGAAAATTACATATAGCATCTTGAAAAATCAGTGCCTTTATTTGTGATTTCCAATTGATTTACGCAGAAACACATCTTTGACCTGCTACGCAACAAGTGATGAGAGATAAACCCGGGTGATGGTATTTTTTCGTCCGGGTATGGTCTTTTAGCAATGAGATAACCTATGCAGGATCTGCTCCGGCGTGACTTTTTACGTTATCTGGCCGCAGGTGGTGTGACACTGTCCGGCGGTTTAGGAGTCTGGTCTTTATATAATGGAAAAACTGATCAATTGCGGGACTTGTATCAGGCCCCGATGCAGGGGCAGATACGTATCCTGCACACCGCTGATATTCACGGGCAACTGAACCCGGTCTATTTTCGTGAACCCAATGTGAATCTGGGGCTGGGCGAATCGTATGCGCGGCTGCCGCATCTGGTCGGCAGGCGGCTGCTGGACACATTGCAGATCCCGGAAGACAGCCCGGAGGCGTATGCCTATACCTATCTGAACTTTGAGGCCGCCGCTGCACGTTATGGACGGATGGGTGGACTGGCGCACCTGCAGACGCTATATCATCAGTTGCGGGCTGCCGCAGGTGGAGTGCAGAATACGCTGACTCTGGACAGTGGTGATCTGTGGCAGGGTTCGGCCACCGCATTGTGGACGCGCGGATTGGATATGGTGGAAGCGGCTAACCTGCTGGGAATTCAGGTGATGGTGGGCCACTGGGAATTCACTTATCGTGCCGCAGAGGTACTGAACAACCTGGCACTATTCAAGGGCGAGTTCATCGGACAGAACGTGCGGGTGAAGGAAGAGGCCCTGTTTGGTGAGGTTTACCCGGAACTGGTTGAGCAGAATAACGGGCGCGGATTGTTCAGTGAAGATACCGGACATGTGTTTCAGCCCTACACCCTGCGTGAAGTGGCGGGACATCAGATCGCCGTAGTTGGCCAGGCATTTCCACGTACGGCGAATACAAATCCACCCGGCTTTATACCGGACTGGACCTTCGGATTGCGCGAAGATGACCTGAAAGAACTAGTGGTTAAGATCCGGCGTGAACATCAACCTGCCGCCGTGGTGTTGTTATCGCACAATGGGATGGATGTGGATCTGAAGATGGCGCGGCGGGTACCCGGGCTGGATGCAATCTTTGGCGGGCATACACACGATGCCATACCGCTACCGGTGAAGGTGCCGAATGGCGCTGGAGAATGTTGGGTGACGAATGCCGGTTCCAGCGGTAAGGTCGTGGGCGTGATGGATCTGGCAATGGCGGAAGGGCGGGTGCAGCGCAAGTCCTATCGGATGTTACCAGTGTTTGCCCGACAATTAGAACCCGATCCCGAAATGCAGGCTTATATTCGCCAGCTACGTGCCAGGGTATACAATCAATCCATTGTTGAAAGTCGCAACCCGCGTTACTTTTTTCAACCGACGCGAGTTGGGCAGACCTATGCGCAGATTCTGGAAGAACAGTTGGCGATCGCAGGTACCACCCTGTACCGGCGTGGCAATTTTATGGGCACCTGGGATCAGGTGATCTGTGATGCCTTGCGGGCAGAATACCAGGCGGATATTGCCTTATCACCCGGTGTTCGCTGGGGCACCAGCGTTCCACAAGGACACTGGATCCGGATGGAAGACGTGATGGCGCAATGCGCCATCACCTATGGTGAAACTTATGTTACCGAAATGACCGGGCAGCAGATCGTCACCATGCTGGAACAGGTTGCGGATAACCTGTTTGATCCGGACCCATACCGTCAGTCGGGTGGTGATATGGTGCGGGTCGGCGGTTTAGACTACCGGATTGCACCGGCACAGCCATTGCACCAGCGTATCAGCAATGCCCGGTTAAATGATGGCCGGGCACTGGTAGCAGATCAGGTGTACACAGTTGCAGGCTGGGCTGTGGTCGGGCGGGTACCGGACGGTCGGCTGATCTGGGATATTGTGCGTGACTATATTCTGCGTACCCGGGATGCACAGCAGGTACTGCGGATCAGGCGAATGAACTATCCGACTCTGATGGGTGTGGCAGATAATCCGGGTATAGCTGATTACGGGTAGTTTCTATAGGGTGCTTCTGAAAATCGGATAGTCAATTGCCAGGATCTACTGGCTCACCCTTACAGCCATTGTTTTTATTGGGCTTTTTATGTCAGCGGGAATTCCTGTTTTGGTCAAAAAGTCATGGTAATTTTTCGGGACTTTCGCTAAAATAAAAAATTTGAAAACATCAAGGTCAGAGGCCGGGCCACGCCCGGCCTTTTTGCGTGTGAAGGTCAGGAACCTGAATTGTCCGGGCAGCTGATGCAATTGTTATGGCTTCCGGTGCGTCAGCAATTCCCGCTGCGATAGAAACCCCCAATAAAAATAAGGGTTGTAGGGGT
>CAWUJM010000056.1:0-9344 GCA_963922685.1 uncultured Gammaproteobacteria bacterium
ACGCCTCAAAAACCACTTCGCGACGCTCAACCAACTTTTCAGCGGGAATTGCTGCTGCTGCGCCACCCTGATGGTGCTCACCTGAAAAGAGTGATACAGGTGGTTGTTACACTGTACTTGAAGGGGCATGACCCGGGGCTGTTCTCCGAGGGCGTCTGCGACCCGGATGGTCGCAGCCGAACCCCCACGGATGGGTTTATGGCGTACCTCGGAGGACAGATTCGGGTCATGCTGACACTGAGGTTGACACCATTAAGTTTCATGGCTCCGGTATACCCGCTCACATCAGTCTGAATCGCAGTCTGCTGCGCCTGTTCAGATCATGCTGCGGGCTGTGCGTCCTGTTATGCTGTGCTGCCTGTGGCACAGCAAACTGGCAGGCACCACTGGAGACCCGCACACCGCACGATGCTGCACACCGGGATACGGACACTTATCAGGTGCAATACGGTGATACCCTGTACAGCATCGCCTGGCGCCATCAGCTGGAGGTCCGGCATCTGGCCCGGTTGAATACGATTACACCACCCTACCTGATCCGCCCCGGTCAGACGCTACATCTGCGCGGTACGCCCCCCACCACAACACGCCCCGCCCACTCTGCTCCGCGCGCGCGCGCAACGAAGCCCCGCCCATCAACCCGACCAGGTCGTTCGACCATTCAATGGAACTGGCCCGCTCAGGGCAGACTGGTCAGTACCTTTAAGTCTGGTGACAGCCTGCGCAATGGGATCAGACTGGCCGTTGCGCCCGGTACGCCGGTTCGCGCCAGTGCCGCGGGTCGGGTTGTGTATAGTGGTGGTGGCCTGATTGGTTATGGTCAGCTGGTCATTATCAAACACGATGCGGATTATCTGAGTGCGTATGGCCACAACCGCAGTCTGCGGGTCAGGACCGGACAGCAGGTGGCAAAAGGCACGCTGATTGCCGAATCCGGCAGGACGCAGACCGGGCAGCCGCGCCTGCATATTGAAATCCGCTACCGTGGCAAGCCAGTCAACCCGCTTCGCTTATTACCACCTCGTTAGGCCTATGGAACAGGTTCCGCTGAAGACCTTTACCGAGAAGGCGTATCTGGATTACGCCATGTATGTCATTCTGGATCGGGCCCTGCCCTTTATCGGGGACGGTCTGAAACCGGTACAGCGGCGAATTATTTATGCGATGTCTGAGCTGGGTCTGTCTGCGACGGCTAAGTTCAAGAAGTCTGCCCGCACTGTCGGTGACGTGCTCGGCAAGTTTCATCCGCATGGTGACAGTGCCTGTTACGAGGCCATGGTGCTGATGGCGCAGGCATTTGCGTACCGTTATCCGCTGATTGATGGTCAGGGCAACTGGGGTTCGTCCGACGATCCGAAATCATTTGCAGCAATGCGTTATACCGAGGCGCGCCTGACACGCTATGCCCAGCTGTTGCTGGCCGAGCTGGGCCAGGGCACCGTCCCCTGGCAGCCGAATTTTGACGGTACGCTGCAGGAACCGGCACGGTTACCTGCGCGCCTGCCGAATATCTTACTGAATGGTGCCAGCGGCATTGCAGTGGGTATGGCGACCGATATCCCTCCGCACAGTCTGCGTGAGGTCGTGCAGGCCTGTATCCATCTGATTGATCATCCGGATGCAGGCCTGGAAGATATCTGCGATTTTATTCCCGGGCCAGACTATCCAACCGCAGCGGATATCATCACACCAACGGCGACATTGTGTGCTCTGTATGCCTCCGGAACCGGCTCGGTACGTGCCCGCGCGCGCTGGAAGTCGGAGCAGGGTCAGATTGTGATCTCTGCATTACCCTATCAGGTGTCCGGTGCCAGCATTCTGGCTCAGATCGGCACTCAGATACAGGCAAAAAAGCTGCCCTGGCTGGCAGATGTGCGGGATGAGTCTGATCAGGAGACCCGGCTGGTGCTGATACCTGCCTCTGACCGGATTGACCTAGATCAGTTGATGAGCCATCTGTGTGCAACGACCGATCTGGAACGCAGTTATCGGGTCAATCTGAATATGATCGGCCTGAATGGTCGCCCCGAGGTGAAGAATCTGCGCACGATTCTGCGCGAATGGCTGGATTATCGTTTCAGTACAGTGCGCGCCCGCCTGACCCACCGACTGATGCAGGTGCAGGACCGGCTGCACCTGCTGGACGGGCTTTTGATCGCATTTCTGAATCTGGATGCAGTGATCCGTATCATCCGTGAGGCAGATGAGCCGAAGTCTGAGCTGATCGCACAATTTCAGCTCAGCGAGCGGCAGGCAGATGCGATTCTGAATACCCGGCTGCGCCATCTGGCCCGACTGGAAGAGATGAAGCTGCGCGCAGAACAGGATCAACTGGCGACTGAAAGAACGGAACTGGAAGACCTGCTGGCCTCTCCGGCCAGGTTACAGACGCTGGTAAAGACTGAATTGCAGGCAGATGCGGAACGCTATGGCGATGTACGTCGTTCGCTGATCGTCACACGCCCGCCAGCTGCAGCACTGGATGCTGCCGAACTGGTGCCGAGCGAGCCGCTGACTGTCGTGTTGTCGCAGAAGGGCTGGGTGCGAGCCGGCAAGGGGCATGACCTGATACCGACTGAACTGCACTATAAGTCAGGTGATGACTATCAACATGCAGTGCGTCTGCGCAGCCAGCAACCTGCCGTGTTTCTGGACAATACCGGGCGCTGCTATGCCACGTCGGCACACAGTCTGCCTTCAGCACGGGGCCAGGGCGAACCTCTGAGTGGCCGCTTCAGTCTGCCGGAGGGTGCCCACATGATCGCAGTACTCGGTGGTGACCCGGAGCAACACTGGTTATTATGTGCAGGTGATGGCTATGGCTTCCGGGTACCAACCCGGGCTCTACATGGGCATAAAAAAGGTGGTAAGACTGTGTTTAATCTGAACCCGGTGGCACAGCTCCTGTTACCTGTCTGCAGTACCGCCCCGGATACGGACCAGATCGCTCTGGTGACAGACTCCGGTCATCTGCTGGTGATTGCCGCGACTGAGGTACCGGTGTTACAACGTGGTAAGGGCCAGAGGCTGATCCAGCTGCCAAAGGATGGTACAGAAACCCTGCAACATGCCAGTCTTATTCCGGCAGGTCACAACCTGCGGATTACCGCCGGTAAACGGCACTATACGCTGAAACCATCCGATCTGGCTGCCTGCCAGGCTCCACGCGGAAGACGCGGTCAATTGTTGCCACGTGGCCTGCAACGGGTGGAACATCTGACGGTACTGCCGGGCTGACCAGCCCGGTCAGGATTCAGCCGCCAGCCGCAAAGCGGCGGCGGTCGCAACAGGCGTACCCAGCAGGGCCAGAATCAGCAGACCACCAAGCAATGACAGGTGTGCCTGCTCGCCCAGCCCGGAAGCGGTTGCTTCGACCGCACCCGCCCCGAAGATCAGCACCGGCACATACAAGGGCAATACCAGTAAGGCAAGCAAGGTGCCACCGGAACGCAACCCGAGCGTCAGTGCTGCCCCGATGGCACCAAACAGGCTGAGGATCGGTGTGCCGAGTAATAAGGCGGCGACCAGCGTCCACAGCCCCGCGCCTGATAGCGTATATTGCAGACCGAGAACCGGTGCGACCAGCACCAGCGGCAGGCCGGTGATGAGCCAGTGTGCCACGATCTTGTTCAGTACCAGCCAGGCCAGCGGTTGCGGGGCCAGTAATAAATGTTCAAGGCTACCATCCTGATAATCGGCAGCAAACAGATGCGGCAGGGCTAACAGACTGGCTAATAGGGCACTGACCCAGATAATGCCCGGGCCAATCAGGCGCAGTGTCTTCGCTTCCGGCCCGATACCCAGTGGAAATAACAGGGCAATCAGTACAAAAAAACACAGGGCCAGCAGGACGCCACCCCGGCGGCGCCAGGCAATCCGCAGGTCGCGCTGTATCAGGCACCAGGCAGCATCAGACATGATCTGGTGTTGTACTCAGGGTGACCTGCTGTGGTGATATACCCGCCAGCGTGACATCCTGATGACTGCTCAGAATCAGCAACCCACCCTGCACCAGATGTTGTTCCAGCAGATGTTGCAATTGCTGACAGGCGGCACGATCCAGGGCATTAAACGGCTCATCCAGCAGCCAGAGCGTTGCCTGGGTATTACTCAGAGATGCCAGGGCAACGCGCCGTTTCTGCCCCTGCGACAGATTCTGGCAGGGCAGATCTGCCTGCTGTCTGAGGCCGAGACGATTCAGTGCCTGTCGTGCCTTTGCGGTGCTGACTGGTGCTCCGCGTAAGGCCGCAGTCCAGCACAAATGTTCTACCGGCGTCAGCTCATCCTTCAGACCATTTGCATGCCCCAGATAACACAGTGCCTGCCGATACGCTGCGCACTGCCCCCGAATGATCCTGCCCTGCCACACGACCTCACCGCTTTCCGCTGGCAACAGGCCTGCCAGCAGACGCAATAATGTGGTCTTACCACTGCCATTCTGTCCCCGGACATGGATCCAGTGACCGGCTGACAGGGCAAAACTCAGGCTGTGAATCAACAATCGCTCACCGCGACAATAGCACAACTGACGTGCTTGTAAGACCGGATGGCCCGATGTACCGGACACGCAGAGGCGCCTTAATTACTGATGCAGTAGTTGTTGCATATCCGTTGCGGACAGCCCCGTCATCCGCTGCACAAAGGCTGGGGCTGTGCCTTCACTCAGCAGATTGGCCGCAATCCTGTGAGCTCGTTCTGTCTCGCCGGTCTCCCGACCTTGTGCAATACCCTGCTGCATACCTTGCTGCATACCCTGCGCTAACAGAGCTTCACCAATTGTCATAATCTGCTCCTGTTGAGGTGTCTCAAGTTTCGCTGCCACCTGACGGAAGGCCTGCAGAGGAGATTCGGTGGTTGCCGCCAGCCGATAATAATCCATCAGGGTTCTGAGCAATATAATGCCACCCGGCTCTTGTGCGATTCTGCGCAGCAGATCAGCGGGCAGAGCGACCAGTGCTGGCAGCACATCTTTATCCCGCACATGTTTGAAAAAATAGCCGGCAAGTCCCATCCGGTCCTGCTGTAACAAGGCACTATCCGGTTCTTTCCCGACATCAATCAGTTGTGGCGGAGCACACAGGGTATGTTCGGCATGTTCCGGGGTGCGGAAACGGTCGCGTAAATCCAGCGCATACGGATACGGCGTCGGATCTCCGTGATAGAACACCATCGTATGAATCGGTGGCAGACAGGCTTCCTGCACATGTCTCAGCAATAAGCTGGTCTTATACTGGAGCAAACGTAACGCCATCTTCGGGTCCGGCGTACTCTGATGCTCCACAATCGTATACAGATAAGCACTGGCTCCCGCTGTGTCCGGGTCACGCAGATCAACCCGATACAGGATATCTGTATGCAGCTGCTGTAATTCCGTGGTCACATGGCTGCTGGATTCCAGTACCAGAGTATCCAGATCAACGATGGCCTGCCATGCCGGATCCAGATAATGCTGAAAGAAGGCCAGAGCATAGTCCGGCTGCTGCATCAGTGTCTGAAAGCAGGCATCATGCGGATTTTTGATCTTTGACACGATACAAGGCAGATTCAGGAATGAAACTGGCGCAGAAAGCGCAGATCATTCTCAAAAAACAACCGCAGATCGTCCACACCATAGCGCAACATGGTCAGTCGTTCAACACCCATGCCGAACGCGTAACCGAGATAGACCTCAGGATCAATCTGCACTTGTTGCAGGACGTTCGGATGAATCATGCCGCAACCGAGCACCTCCAGCCAGCCGGTGTGTCCGCATACACGACAACCGTCCCCGGCACACATCACGCACTGGATATCCACCTCAGCAGAAGGCTCCGTAAACGGGAAATAAGAAGGCCGGAAGCGTACGTTGAGCCGATCGTTCGCAAAAAAGGCCTGTAAAAACGCCTGCAGGATACCCTTCAGATCAGCAAACGTTGCCTGCTCGTCCACCAGAAAGCCTTCGACCTGATGAAACATCGGCGTGTGGGTCACATCCGAATCGCACCGATAAACACGGCCTGGTGCAATCACCCTGAGTGGTGGCCGGGATTGTTCCATCACCCGGATCTGCACCGGTGAGGTATGCGTACGCAGCAACAGATGCTCAGAAAAATAAAAGGTATCGTGCATCGCACGTGCCGGATGATCAGCCGGAATATTGAGTGCCGTGAAATTGTGCTGATCGTCCTCAATCTCCGGCCCTTCAGCAACACGGAAGCCCGCACTGGCGAACAACGCCTGAATCCGCTGCATCGTGTGCGTAACCGGATGCAGACCACCACATTCAGTACGCCGCCCGGGCAAAGTAACATCAATCCGTTCCGCCGCCAGACGTTGTGCCAGGGCAGCCTGTTGTAAGGTTTCTTTTCGTGCGGCCAGACTCGCCTGCACCGCTTGTTTCGCCTGATGAATCTGTTGTCCGGCTGCCGGGCGTTCCGCCTTCGGCAGCTTACCAAGTTGTTTCATCCGGGCTGTCAGTACGCCTTGTTTACCCAGATATTGCACCCGGATCGCATCCAGTCCGGCCAGATCACTGACGGCCTGAATCGCTACCTGCGCGGCACTCACCTGCTGTTCTAACGATACACTCATATTTGTCTCAGATTCGCCGGTTCAGCGAGCTGCCCATGAAGCAGACTCAGCCAGAGATCGCACCCGGTTAATCTGGCCCAGGCCGGGTAAATCAATATGTACCTGCGCCGGACTCAGGCCATGCGCCGGATCATCACAAACGACAGGTGCAAGCTGCTCACCGCCTGTCTGTAATTCAGCCACGGTGTGCACCGGGCCGGTCCAGATACGGGTGTTATCTTCAATCAGGCTTGAATCAGAGCCATTGCGATATTGATCTGTTTCATCCAGAAACTGCACAAACAACCGCTGGCACATCCCACCTGCCTGCATGGTATCAGCCAGCTGCGTACCAAGATAATCAGTACCGCGTTGTCTGGCTTCATCTGCTGCGATGGTCTCATTCACCAGGTCATCCGTATGTTGCACCGTCAGGCGACAGGGGTAGGTACCCAGTTTGACCGGATGTCCACCCAGAGCAAACACACTGCCACTCCAGTACGACTGACTGGCAAAACTATCCGCGACTGCCTTGTCTTCCTCAGCCATATCAATGGCTGCTTTAACAGCAAACGCCCGACCCGGCCCGGACTGCAACATCAGCTTTGTGAAGGCAACCAGAGGATAAGAACCTTCTGCCAGCATAATGCCCATCTTCAATGCATCCGCCAGCACCTGCAGATCCTGCAACTGAAAGCGTGGCGTATTATTAAAGGCAAAATGTTGTGCCAGGCCACCATCGGTGCGGACCGCAATGGAAAGAGCCCGGATATCCGGCATAAAATCCGGCAGTACCTCGGCACTGGCATTCGAAAGCCGGTAACGCGCGGACAATGTCTGACCGACGTAAGCGGGCGCAAACAGCCCGTGACGTAACCGGGCCTTGCTGGCTGTAGCTGCCGGACTCAACTCATTATCTGCCAGCACCTGGAAGGTGCCGGTCACACAATGGCCCTTCGCATGCGAGGCTCGCCGCTTTTGCTGATCAGCGGATTGCTCTGCAAGCAACGTCTGTAACCGCAGGAAACCATCGCGTAACTCCCAGGCCAGTGCCTGTTCCTTCTCCGGGCTGTGATACCACTGCTCAAACTCCGGCAGTGTCAGCTGATACTCGCTACTGGCTAGCGTTATGCTGCTGAAGCAGCCAGCATATAAGCACCATATAATCCGGGTGATCAGCTTATTTTTTTTATCTTCATGGCACACCGCACCTTTTAAGCAAGCAGTATCATCACGCATGTTACGAATGGTTTGTACAACAACAAGACACAATGTACCGACAAATATCAAAAGCGCGACTACCAGCATGACTTCACCCATCACAGATTCCCCAGGCTCTCAATTTTACGATAGGTCACATGACTGATCGCAATCACTGCAACACTTAGGTGACTTACAAATACACTTATACTGAACAAGTGATCAGTGGTGCGATTCAAATTGATGTGGTGATTTGCTACCACAGGTTTCTGGCAAGCGTTATTCTGATCTACTCTCCGAGGGTCGCCAGAATACCCGTCCTGGGGGCTCGGCTGCGGCTATCCATGGCCGCAGACGCCCTCGGAGCAGCCCCTGACGGGTAACGCCGAAACGAATTTTATGTGCCCCAGCTATTACGCCACATCAGTTTGAATCACACCCCGGCAACAAGCTGAGCGTAGCACATACAATGGGATGAATTAACTCAGAGATCGCCTTATCCAGCATTGCCATGATGATAACTTTTTACAACTTGGTCAGGCTGACATGCTGCACCAGATTATTGATCGATACCTCCATCACCTCAATCAAAGGTGCCGGCCAGACACCGAGCAATAAGGTCATGAATGCCAGGGTCGCCAGAATTGCCGTTTCGCGCGCATTGATATCCTGCAAGGCAGCCACCGATTCAGAGCCGACCTTGCCGAATAATACCCGCTTCACCATCCACAAGCTGTAGGCCGCACCCAGTATCAGGGTGGTCGCTGCCAGCACCGCGAACCAGAAATCAGCCCGGAAGGCGGCCAGAATCACCATAAACTCACCGACAAACCCGGAGGTACCGGGCAGACCGGCATTCGCCATCGCAAAAAACACCATAAATGCAGCGAACCAGGGCATCACATTCACCACACCACCATAATCCGCGATCTGGCGGCTGTGCAGCCGGTCATACAACACACCGATGCACAGGAATAAGGCAGCCGAAATAAAGCCGTGTGAGACCATCTGAATCATGCCGCCCTGCACACCGAGCACGGCACCTGAGTCCTGCTGCATCAGGATCCTGAAGATGATAAAAAAGCCCAGGGTAACAAAACCCATGTGTGCAATCGAAGAATAGGCCACCAGCTTTTTCATATCCTGCTGCACCAGAGCAACAAAACCGATATACACCACCGCAATCAGAGACAGACCGATCACCAGCCAGTCCAGTTCCGCACTGGCGTCCGGGGTGATCGGCAGACTGAAACGCAGAAAGCCATAGCCACCGATCTTGAGCATGATCGCAGCCAGGATCACAGAGCCGCCGGTCGGCGCCTCCACATGCGCATCCGGCAACCAGGTATGTACCGGCCACATCGGCACCTTGACCGCGAATGCCAGTAAAAAGGCGATAAAGATCAGAATCTGCTCGGTCAGGCCCAGCTTCAGGCCGTGGAAGGCCAGGATGTCCATCGTGCCGCTCTGAAAATACAGATAGACCAGTGCGACCAGCATGAACACCGAACCAAAGAAGGTGTACAGAAAAAACTTGATGGTGGCATACACCCGGTTCGGCCCGCCCCAGATACCGATGATCAGAAACATCGGGA
>CAWUJM010000057.1:0-8630 GCA_963922685.1 uncultured Gammaproteobacteria bacterium
CGCCTCAAAAACCACTTCGCGACGCTCAACCAACTTTTCAGCGGGAATTGTTGTCACAAATATGACTTCTGAAAATCCTCAATAGCTTTCAGAATCGTAAGGTCATCGAATGGCTTATCAAAATAATCTGTTTTTTTCAGGATATTTCTTACATTAGACCCGGAAAGTTGGAATTCGGGAAGCTATGAGATAGACCGGAGTCGGGCGATAGTTGAACACACTGCCGATGAGATTAGTGAGAGGTATAAATTCTTTACTGAGAGGGCTGTTAAAGAGCTTAAAAGTTTCCCGTGCCTATTTGTTGTTGAAAACGAGGAAAGAGAATCCAGAATCGGGTACATCACTAATATTCGGTTAAGGAAATCCAGCATAGTAATAAATTTTGAATTTGATCCAATTTTTCCAGCATTAAGAATAGGTGCGATTGAAGATCTTCGTAGTGATATTGACTTGAGGAAATGGGAGCTTTCCCGAACACATTGGGCAGTTAAGGATGAACCTTTGTTTGAAATCCTTGTTGGCAGGAAGTTAGTTACAATAGAACAACTGGAAGCATCTTCGATACGTAAAAACCCGTTACCTCAATACAATACTGAGGTTTCAAACAGTAACGGATCAGAATATAAAAAGTCGCAAATATTTATTTTTCATGGGCATGGTGAGCTTGCTGAATTGGAGTTAGTGAAGTTCATCAGTGGTCTGAATTTAGAGCCTATTGTGTTACATATGCAGGCCAGTTCAGGCCGAACAATTATTGAGAAAATAGAACTTTATTCAAATGTGGGTTTTGGAATTGTACTCTATACACCGTGTGATGTTGGTTCAAAGGTAGGAGAATTAAATGGGCAGTATCGCGCACGCCAGAATGTTGTTTTTGAACATGGCTATCTCATTGGGAAATTGGGTCGATCAAGAGTCAGTGCCATTGTGAAAGACCGTGTTGAGATACCTAATGACATCAGTGGTGTTGTCTATATCCTACTGGATGATAAAGGTTGCTGGAAAGAAGAGTTAAAAAAGGAAATGCGTAGCGTTGGTTATAGCGTGTAATTGTTATATTATTGGCGCACAGTATCAATGCTATTTCTGGTAGTGAGTCAAAGATGTGTTTTTGCGTAAATCAATTGGAAATCACACATAAAAGTACTGGTTTTTTAAGATGCTATACATAATTTCAGCTTGACATTTACATGAGAAAACATCTGGCCACACCTATAACAGCGAAGCTGCAGTCGCAGCATCCATCTGGCCTGCCGCTCGTCTATCCCGCTTCTTCCCCTCGGCTATGGATTCCGCGACTACGCGCGGAATGACGCTGGGGCGTCCTGAAAGTCGCCACGAAGGTGGTCGTGCCACTTCACTGCAAGGCGTTATCCGGTCAGGGTTCTCCGAGGGCGTCTGCGGCCACGGATGGCCGCAGCCGAGCCCTCAAGGATGGGTTTATGGCGTACCTCGGAGGGCCCTGACCGGATAACGCTGGCACTCAGATCGCAGAATCAGTTTGCATCCCGACCGGTATGGTCAGCAGCACATAACTGGTTGAGCCGGGTCATTTCGTGCGAGCTGAAGCCAGCCGCCAGGCGGGCTTCCGTATGTAATGGGCCGCGTACCAGATGCCGGAACCGGGTACTGAGCAGTTCCAGATAATATGCCTCCGGATCCAGCCCGCGCTGAGCACAGGCATACTGAAACCAGCGGGTGCCGATCGCAACATGGCCGATTTCGTCCTGTAATATCACGGCCAGAACCTCAGCTGTCGCAGTATCGCCAATCTTGCGAAAACGCGCCATCATACCCGGTGTGACATCCAGTCCACGCGCTTCCATCACACGCGGTACCAGTGCCATACGTTGCACAAAGTCGTCTGCAGTCTGTTGTGCCAGTTCCCACAGGCCATTGTGGGCCGGAAAGTCACCGTAGGCATAACCGAGTGCATCCAGACGCGCCTGTAGCAGGGTGAAATGTTTTGCTTCTTCTGCGGCGACCCGGACCCAGTCCGCATAATAGGCTGCAGGCAGACCCTGAAACCGGCTGGCAGCATCACAAGCCAGGTTGATCGCATTGAACTCAATGTGGGCGACCGCATGGATCAGTGCTGCCTGACCAGTGCGACTGCCTGGTCTGCGTCTGACCAGCTGATTAGGCGCAACCAGCACCGGACGGTCTGGCTGGCCGGCGTGCAGACTGAGAGCCAGCGGTATATCGCCGACTGTCAGCTGACCGGCCTGCCAGTCGCGCCATAATTGTTGCGCCAGCGCGACCTTGTTAGCAACATCTGTGCTCAGCAGACAGGTGTGGGCCGCCTGATGGACATTCCGGGTGGTGGACACAGGCAATCAGGTGAGCTGTATGGCGCAGGCAGCACAAAAGACCAGAGTGACTCCCCTGATGGTCCGGGTTCTGGCCTGGCTGGCGGGGATCAGCAGCCTGCAGTACATGAGTGAGCTGCCGCATCCGGCCTGGATCGGTGGTGTTGGTGCGCTGGTGATACTGGCTTGGTACTGGCGTTGTCCGGCATGGGGTCTGGCCTTTTTTTTCGGGTGGGTCTGGGCAGCCTGTGTGGCCTGGTGGTCTCAACCGGAGCTGATTCCGGCTCTGGATGTGCGGTCAACGTATCAGGCACGTGGCGTGGTCGTCAGTCTGCCGGAAACGCGTGAGGAGTATAGCCGATTTCTGTTCCGGGTAAATCAGCTCCGGCAGGCAGATCAGATCCAGCAGGGCGACTGGTTGTTGCGCGTTAACTGGTTGCAGGCACCGCCGGTCTTCGCAGGTTCTGAATGGCAGCTGGCACTGCGGATAAGGCCGGCGCGCAGTTATCACAACCCGGGCAGCTGGGATTATGCCGGCTGGTTGTATCATCAGGGCGTACGTTATACTGCATATGTGCGTCAGGATCCGGCGCACCAGCTATTGCAGATCGCAGCCTGCTGCCCGCTGCAACGGCTGCGCCAGTACTGGCGCGATGCATTGCAGACCCTGGCCCTGCCGCCGGATGTGTCCGGTGTGTTGCTGGCCCTGACGCTGGGCGATCGCAGTGGCCTGTCACACGATCTGAAACAGGCGTTTGCGGCAACCGGCACCAGTCACCTGATGGCAATTTCGGGCCTGCATATCGGTCTGGCAGCGACCCTGGCGTTGCTGATCGTGTCCGCGATCTGGCGGCGGATTCCACGTCTGTGTGCCCGCTATCCGGCCCTGCTGGCCGGGACCTGGGCCAGTCTGTGTACGGCTGCAGGCTATGCCACCCTGTCCGGTTTCGGTCTGCCAGCGCAGCGGGCACTGGTGATGGTACTGGTATTTGCGGTTGCCTTGCTGCAACGGCAGCTGGTGCAACCGTTTGCGGTCCTGGCTGTGGCAGCATGGATGGTCACCTTTCTGCAGCCGGATGCGATTCTGTCTGCCGGTTTCTGGTTGTCGTTTGCCGCAGTCGCAGCCATCTTTGCGCTGCTACCACTGCTGCGTGATCGTTCCCGGTGGGTGCAGGCAATTCTGGTACAGCTGGGGGTCAGTCTGATGCTGTATCCGATCCTGTTGTTGTCCGGCATGCCGCTCAGCTGGCTGTCACCTGCGGTCAACCTGATTCTGGTGCCTGTGTTTGGCCTGGTCGTGGTGCCGCTCAGTCTGCTTAGTGTGCTGAGCCTGCCCTGGGTGCCACTGGCAGCGGATCTGCTCGGTTGGCTGGCACTACCGCTGCAATGGATCCTGGACGGACTCTACTGGCTGGCGGACCGGGGACGCTGGGAAGCGTCTCTGCCGCACCTGCGCTGGTTATTGCTGGTTGCAGTCGTACTGATGCTGGCACCTGTCGCCTGGCACTGGCGTCTGGCCGGTCTGGTGTTATTCGGTCTGGGCCACCTGCCGGTCACCAGCACACCGAATCGGGGCGAATATCGGGTGACAGTGCTGGATGTCGGTCAGGGTCTGTCGGTGGTGGTACAAACACAGAACCACGCACTGGTATACGATACCGGTGCCACATTTGCCAGCGGGTTTAATCTGGCCGATGCGGTAGTGCAGCCGTTTCTGCGTGAACAGGGCATCACGCAACTGAGCCTGCTGATGCTCAGTCATGGCGATAATGATCATGCCGGCGCGGCAGCTCAGTTGCTGGCACAGGTACCGGCACAGCGCGTGCTGGCCGGTGAACCAGACCGGCTCAGTGTCACCGCTGAACCCTGCCAGGCAGGGCAGCACTGGAACTGGGATGGTGTATCGTTTCACGTATTACATCCGGATAACCCGCGCCCGGCAGTCAGCAATAATGCGAGCTGTGTGCTGAGCATCCGAAATGCTGCTGGCAGTACGCTGCTGACGGGCGATATTCAGGCTGCAGTTGAACGTCGGCTGTCCCCGAATCTGGCCGATTCAGGCCCCTGGTCTCTGGTAGTGGCACCACACCATGGCAGCCGCAGTTCTTCTTCGCTCGCTCTGGTACAGGCAACCCGGCCACAGCAGGTGGTGTATGCGGTCGGCGCACTGAACCGTTATGGCTTTCCGAAGGCAGAGGTGGTCGCACGCTGGCAGGCTGCAGGTGCACAACACTGGCGCACCGATCAGTCCGGTGCGCTCAGCTGGTTATTTGCCGGGACGGTACAGGGACCGGAAGCCTGGCGCCAGATACGGCAACGTTACTGGCATCAGGATGCCTCTGATTGAAACAGGATCGGTTTATGTCATCATCAGCCATCGGCTTATGCTGGTTCCGGCAGGATTTACGGGTTACGGATAACCTTGCCTTAACCCGCGCATTGCAGCAGCATACTCAGGTCTTGTGCCTGTATGTGCATGAACACCCGGATGATCCGGATCCACCCGCATCCTGCTGGTGGCAACAACGCGCAGTACAGGATCTGGCTGATCAGTTGCAGGGTCATCTGTTATATCGTACCGGTGACATTCAGCACAATCTGCAACAGATCCTGGCTGAATATACGATTGGTGCTGTGTACTGGAACCGGCTGTACGATCCGGTCAGTATCGCACGCGATACTGAACTGAAGACCTGGTTACGAGAGCAATCCATTCAGGTACACAGTCTGCCCGGCCATCTGTTGTTTGAGCCCTGGCAGTTGCTGAAACGGGATGGGACACCATATCGGGTGTTTACACCTTTTTACCGGGTCTGTCTGGCACAAGGCCTGCCCGGCGATGTCGCACCGATCCCTGATCTGAGTCGTCTGGTACCAGTTACGGATGCACAAGCACAGATTGAGCGGGACAGTCTGACAGCTGCCTGGACGCAATCATTCGGTGAGCAATGGGATCCGCGCCGCCAGGCCGGTCAGGCCCGGCTGGCTGAATTTATCGCACAGGATATGCCGGTGTATGATGAGGCGCGGGATATTCCGGCAACTGGTCAGGTCTCACATCTGGCATCTTATCTGCATTCCGGTCAGTTGAGCGTCCGCGAAGTTATAGCGGCAACCTGCGATCAGCCAGGTGCGGATGCGTTCGTGCGCCAGCTGGTCTGGCGCGAGTTCGCACATTATGTGTTATATCACTGGCCACACACCTTGGACCAGCCGATGGACGCTAGGTATGTCCATTTTCCCTGGCAGACTGATCCGGCAGCCTTACAGGCCTGGCAACGTGGCCAGACGGGTATTCCGCTGGTGGATGCAGGTATGCGTCAATTGTGGCAGACTGGCTATCTGCATAACCGGCTGCGTATGATTGTCGCCTCTTTGTTGTGCAAACACCTGCTGATTGACTGGCGTGCCGGTGCTGCCTGGTTTATGTATACATTATTTGACGCCGATCTGGCAAACAACACGCTGGGCTGGCAGTGGGTGGCTGGTAGTGGCGTGGATGCCGCACCCTATTTCCGCATCTTTAACCCGGTCAGCCAAGGCAGGCGGTTTGATCCGGAGGGTACCTATATCCGGCACTGGGTGCCGGAACTGGCCGCATTGCCGGATCGGTGGATCCAGCAACCCTGGGCGGCACCGGCTGAGTTGCTGGCAGCGCATGGCATACAGCCCGGGCGGGATTATCCACGCCCCATCGTTGATCTGGCTACCGGACGGCAGGCAGCGCTCGCTGCCTGGGAGCAGATGAAGACCTCAGTGTCGGCATGACCCGAAGCTGTTCTCCGGGGTACGCCATACACCCATCCGTGGGGGCTCGGCTGCGGCCATCCGTGGCCGCAACGCCCTTGGAGAACAGATTCAGGTCACGCCCCTTCAAGTCCGGTGTGACAACCACCTGTATCGCTATTTTCAAGTGGGCACCATCGGTGCTTCAGCATCTGTTTACGTGCTGGCGAATACGTGTCATTCTGCGCGCAGCGAAGCTGCAGTCGCAGAATCTACCGGATCTGCCACTCATCTGTCCCAACGGTACCGCATCCGGTACTAAAGTCTGGTTATAATCATCTTTTAGTACGGTTTTTAATAGCCAGAACAAAGGCAGCTGAAAAATAGCCCATCAGTAGAATCTGGAAGGTTGTATAAAAATAAATCCAACCATTAGTAGCAGAAAACCATTTTTTGTCTGCACTGATAAAAATCGAAGTGATTCTCGACAAAGTGAAGCTGAAAGAAGTGATCCAATTATTTTTCAGCCTTGGAATAAGAACTTTATGACTACCCTGTTCAGATGAAACAATCTTTACAGCAGGTGATTAAGCTGTGTATAGGTAGCTTATATCGTTATCTGTGCTGTCATTCTTATTTTTTGCAACAACAAGAAGATTATCTGTTTTATCGAAGTGTAAAATACCTCTTTTGAATATCTGGCTTTCTGATGTGTTTAATTCTTCTGCATAATCTGATTTGTAAAGCCTGTCATGGTAGCCGGTTGATATTAATTCGCGTTTTCCGTTTAATACCGTATCATAGGCATTAAAATAAGTAAATAGCTTATGTTTATCTGATGCCTGATGTGTGTTTCCACTACGTTTCATGATCACCATATGATAGCGGAGAGATGTCGGATCCCGGTATACAGGCGTTAAAGCGAGTTCTATGCGTCGCTCAATACCCAGATATGAAGCACTGAAGGTTCGCTGGAAAACCGGGTCCAGTAGTTCCGAAAATAACATTGCTGGTATTGTCTGTTGTGGTGGTGGAGTGGGGTTCGATAAGATAGTGTTTGAAGGTGATATCAACTCAGTGGTAACTGCCGCAATCAACTGATCCCGACGGGATAATATGATGATGGAAGGCACGCCAGTGATTATTCTGCTGACGCAACCAGACAACCAGGCGTTTCCGATCTGGTTCCCAGATCATTTCTTTTATCGTTTCGGCTGTTTTATTACCCCAGTCAGGCTTCACAAAGTTCAGAATTTCCACGCGTTCTTCGGGCATCGGATCAGATAGTGTAAAGGTGTTCGTGCTGGTGACCGGGCCTAACTGGTGTCGGAGCGCAGTCTCTGACATGTCAGTGAAGTCGGTTGGCGGCATTGCATGTCCGGGAACGCTGGCACAGGCCAGTTCTGCACAGACTGCAAATATTGCCAGATACCTGGATTGTCTGCTCATGTTATATACCGTGAACAGAAAAGGTAACGCCCGGGATCATCTCGTTCAGTTCTTCAATCAGCGTTCTGAAATACCTTTTGCGCAATTCATCGCCGACATTCATCATGGCAGTTTTGTCTGCATAATGTGTATGACCCTTTTTGTATTCATCACCACGTCTCAGTGTTCTGGTGTTGCCGATCGCATGGCCGAATTCATGGGCCACCGGAAGCTGGGTGGTGGTTTTTCCGGTTCGACGCACGACAGTGTCTTCAGTATCAAGGCTAATCCTGCGTGCCTTCCAGAGTACGTAGCTGCCCTTAAAATGTCCTGCCGGAATCTTAGTCACTGTCACTGTCCAGTGGGGATCAGACAACACCCAGCGAATATCAAAATTTACCGGGATCGGAGACTGAGCAAGCCTGCGCGCAAGTTCACTGCTGCCACTGGCCTGAAGAGTGACCTGAGCTGACCAGCTTCTCCAGATTACAGAATCTGCCTGTGCATGAAAGTTACGGCGTTCGTGATAAGTCCAGGCACTCATGCCCGCCGCCACTTTCCAGTTGTAGAGCCAGTCCAGCCTCACAAAGATCAGTCAACCATCAAGTGCAATGTCAATCGTTGCCCAGGTAACGTTTTTTGTAATATGTCCCATGGTGGTAGTTTCTTTTGTGGTTGCTAAGGTGGTTGTGCCACCTCACTGGAAGGCGTTATCCGGTCATCTCCGGGTGGCGTCTGCAGCCTGGATGACCGCAGCCGAGCCCCCACGGATGGGTTTATGGCGTACCCCGGAGATGACCGGATAACGCTGGCTCTGAGATCACCACATCAATCTGAATCGCACCCGTATAAACACCAGATGGTACAAAATTGACTGCTGCAACCCCGGCTACCCTGTACATTGTTGCGACACCGATCGGCAATCTGAACGATATCAGCGCACGTGCCTTAACAACACTGCGTCAGGTTGATCTGATTGCTGCCGAAGATACACGCCATACCGGACGCTTACTGCAACAGGACGGCATACGTCGGCCGCTGATTGCGCTGCATGAATATACAACGAACGATACCGGATTCATGCGACTCTGACCGATATGCAGGCCGTTTTTGGCGCAGAACGCCAGGCCATGTGTGCACGTGAGCTGACCAAGACCTTTGAAACCC
>CAWUJM010000058.1:0-8273 GCA_963922685.1 uncultured Gammaproteobacteria bacterium
CACCAGGGATCGGATTGGACAGATTGGCAGCCAATCAGAATGCCTGGTCGCAGAAATGCTGCCGGAGTATGGGCCATCCCGGCAACAAGCTGGGCGTATCACATACACACATACACACATACAATGGTATGCATTAATTGAGAAATCGCCTAATCCCTGAATGCAGATCAGATGACATCTCTGGCAAACTCGCTTTTGTGCAGAATGGCGTACGGCGATGCATGTCAGATATGATATGTCTGTATATAATCACCCATTTTCTCATCAATTAACTCAGGGCTTAAACCGAATTGCTCCAGAGTATACTGATGCCTGCCATGCTTATTCCGGGGGTTATCATCTAACCATGTCTGCATTTGTATGATAGCATCTGTATTCAGTTCAAAATTGAAATAGTCGTATAGCTGTGACACAGTTGTTATCGGATCAGCAAGCAGATCATCATAATAAATATCATAAAAATGAGACTGATCAGCTTCGGATCTGGTCTGCATTGCTTTTTTCAGCGGAATTAACCATCGGTTGAGTACAATCTGACCTATCGTATGAGGTGACAATGGCGTATGGCGTAGTGCATTCTGGGTATGACCCTGCAGGCTGCATAATGAAGCAACCTGTTCATATGGTGAGCGGTGTACCTGAACGAAACAGGCATCCGGAAATACACGTAATATAGCATCTAACCCTGTCAGATGCCCTGGCTCCTTCAGAAAAAAAGGTTCTCCGGAGCAATGAAAGGATAAGATTTGCAGTTGTTTTTTATAATATTGGTAGGTATGAGTCAGGTCGTATTCGCATAACCACTGAAAATAAGAAGGCACGTGGTACCAGAAGGTGGTATCGAAACTGGAAAAACTGTTTTTCAGCAGGTAGCAGCACTCTTCTGGTATCGTTGCCCTGACAAGATGCATGGTTTGGCTACCCGAAAAGAGTGCCTGTTCCTTACGGGCTGTTATTGTAGCCAGAGCAATGCGTTGGTCTGTTGCTCGGGTTGAAGGTCGTGGAGGAGGTGCCGGTTGTTGTAATTCCCAATGTAGCAGCACACGTGCCCGGGAGTCCTGAGCCAGGAGGCGATGCAGGAAAGTCGAACCACTGCGGGGTAAAGTGGCAATGAACAATGGACGATGTACAGGAACCTTCAGAATGGCAGGCTCATCGTTTAATGCCTTCTGAATATGCAGTCGATTTGAGAGTGCCTGGATGCACTCCTGTTGCAACCATGCCTGCCCGGCCGGACTCAGGCTGGCTTCCTGCTGACACGCAGCAAGCAATCTGTGCAGCCCTTCCAGAAAATCAAGGTCGCCCCAGTCAGATAACCCGGTCTGATGCTGAGCAGCGTCCATCAGGTCTTGTGCTGACAGATTAACTGGTTGAGGATATGTATTAAGCATGGGTTGCGTCCTGAACTGAAGCAATCAGGGGCTTATGGTCGCTGCTTTCTGTCTGATGAAACAGGGGCCATATCGTGTGAGTGATGCCGAAAAATAATGTACTCAGAGTGATGGTCATCCCGGTCAGAACACCCCAGTGGAAAAAGATAATGCCACCGAGACAGACGGCACTGGGCAGGGTTGAAATCAGCAGGTTATTTTTCATATTGACGGTAAATTTTTCAGCTATTTCAAACAATACCACAAGCTTATTCAGATCGCCGTCCATCAGTATAATCTGCGCAGTGTCCGTCGCTATCGTGGTTGCCCCGCAAAGAGAAACTGAGACATCTGCCTGTTTCAGCGCAATAGCATCGTTGATCCCGTCCCCGACAAAGCAGACGGACCTGCCTTGTTCCTGTAGTTTCGAAATCAGGTGAGCCTTGTTTTCTGGCAGGGTATCAGCAAAGTAATCATCTATCCCCAGGGTCTCAGCCAGCCTTCTGGTCGGTATCTCATGATCTCCAGAGAGGATATACATTGAAATACCCCGTTGTCTCAAACCGTTGACAATGGTTTGTACCTCAGGTCTGATGCGGGTATGTAACTCAATGATGCCGATCACTCTGGTATCACAAGCCACGAATACGAGCGAGTGTCCATCCTGATGGCAGATAGTCTGTGCATTGTTTGCTTCAGTAGGGATTTCAATGTTTTCCATGGCCATAAATTTATGGCTACCAACCCGGATTGTTCTGTCAGGCAGGTTAATCTGAATGCCGTAGCCGACCTCATATCGGGTATTGGTCATTTCCGGCCAGGTTAAAGCGCGTTCAGACGCCGCAGCGAGGATCGCCCTAGCAATCGGGTGAGCTTGTCCATCTTCAGCGGCAGCCGCATAGCCTAATACATCATCCTGGCAGTAGTTGTGATAGGTGTGAATCTGACCGACCCTAGGCTGGTCCAGTGTCAGGGTGCCTGTTTTGTCAAATATAACCGTATCGATCTGATTTAATAACTCCAGTGAGTAGCCATCTTTAATCAGAATACCGGTCTGTGAGGCGATATTCAGAAAGCTCAACATACTGGCAGGTCCGAAGAGCCTCATTTTGTAGCCGAATGTATTAGTCAGAACAGCGATTGCACTATTGTAGCCCAGAACAGGCAGACATAATGCGCTTAACCCTAATGTTGGCAAGGTCATCTGGTCTGCAATTGCTTCACCTCGTGTCTGGAGTGTATTTCTGAAATCTGTGGTCTGATCCAGAATCCGGGCAATCTGCATGGCTACAGTTTCCCGGCCTGTTTTTTCAGTTCGAATGCCAATCTGACCAGACAGAACGACAGTAGTGGCCAGCACCTCATCTCCGATACCTTTTTCCACAGGCTGAGACTCTCCTGTAAGTTTGTGCTGATCAATAGCAGCATAGCCATTTGTGATGACGCCATCAACAGCAATCATCTGGCCTGCACGTACCATGATAATATCTCCATCCTGTAGTTGTTCAAGTGGTACCTCTGTTTCGATCCCGTTGTCAGTCAGCACCCATACGTAACTGGGCTGTGTGTCAAATAAGCCGGACAGGTTTTTTCTGGCATGATGTTCACTGTGCAGCAACAGTTTTCTGCCCAGAATGGCAACCCACGAACTTATGGTCGCTGTATAAACATATCCTCCCAGCAGCATGCCAGTAGTGAGTATACTATCCAGAGCGTATGATGAGAGTCTGCGTTTCGATATGGTTTCTTTATATGCCAGTCGATAAATCGAAATATTAGAGCCAATGTTGAGTATAATCACCAGCCAGACTAGTGTTGGGTAAAAGATGCTTGTCGCAGCAAACCCAAGGTTAGCTGACGCTAGCATGAATGCCTGATCCATCTCTTTTCCAGTCTCACTGGTCTGGCTACCAAGGATCTCTTTTAACTGGTGGTCTCTTATTCTGAAAGATGCCAGCATACGTTGTCTTAGTGTTGCAGGTTTTGTATGTGCCTTTTTAACGGTTATGACTTGATTTTTTTGCTTATTTTTATATAGCTTTACGCCGATGGCACATGCACTGCCTGTGATCAGGGTCGTAATTAGTGAAATCATGGTACAGATTGAATAAAAAGTGTTTATAACTATTCAGCGAGGGTGCGATTCAAACTAATGTGGTGACCCCGGTGTGCCAGCATTCCCGGAGTACATCAAACTGGCAATTCAGTCAATCCTCAAAGGCTTAGCTGATTAAGCTGCCACTAAGGCTGAATAATTACAAGTGTTTTTACTGTCGGGTCTTTCAGGCACGGTTATATGATAACGGATGGTTTGACTGCCATTTGTCAATTTGTAAAAGGTGCTGAAATTTATAGTATTTCTGCATATTCTTCCAGCTTGGCTTTAAGGGTAGATGCATTCCCTTGTCAAGAAAAGCGCGATGTTCATCAGAGATAAGAAAGTGTCCTTGCTGGTCACGTTCAACATGTTGTGCAAAATATTCTCCGGTTATTCGTTTGATCTGACTGGCTTGTTCTGTTCTGGTAAGTTCTGCCAGACTTGTGCCAAGTCGGTGTAACTCAGCCAGTATCTGATAGCTGAATTCCCTGATACCATCAAGCTCAATATGATAGCCTTTGTTGGTTCGGGACAGGGTGCCGCTTTTCAGCAGTCGCTGAAACAGGAAGGCACCCGCCAGGCTGTCATAATCCTGATTCAGCCAGGCCTGTCTGCGATCTGTCGCAAAGCCTGCCCTTATATAGTCAAACAGGCGAAACAGCAGAATAAAAGCTGTTAAAAAAGGCGCGATATCAAATAGCAGGGCAAGTGCTGCCAGAACTGTTGTCAGTTCGCCTATCGCGCCATACCACCTCATTGGCATCTTTCTGGCATATGCCGGTACAGCAGGCAGACAGGCATTAGGGCCACTACCATGCCCTGTATCATGGATAATAGCTGCAAAGGTGGCCACCGCACTCAGCGGGAAATCGGCTAATAAGTCAGTGATTTTATCTGTCGTTTCAATATCAAATATATTATGTAGCCCTGGCATATAGATCTCAGAGAAACGTGCTTCCCAACTTGAAATCAGTTCCAGACCACACACATTCTGCATATTGTCTTGTGGCCCGATATCAGGCAGAAACTGGTCAAGAAACCAGGCGATCTGCGAGGGTTGTCCTGCATTACCATTATGGTTCGCTGCCAGAATGCGTGCAGGTAAATGTCTGGAAAAGGCAGGACACACACCAAAAAACTCACGATATCTTTCTGCAATACGGGGATAGCCACCGATGGATGCCAGAAACTTTTCTAACCAGTGGATGCTGTCATAATCAATCTCAACGATACACCAGTTATAAGCTCGTTTTTTTTTGATCAGCATCTCAGCATGGAAAAAGAAAGGGCCATGCAGCAGATCCTGATTCAGGGCCTGACTCATCTGGTGTAACAGCGGCTTCCAGTCACCAGTTGTGCGACCATAGTCACCATAACTGGCGATGGCCTGCTTAGTAGTGCTGTTAACAAAGGGGTACTGGTACAATAGTGTTCTCATAATAAGTTATTGATAATCTAAAATTATTCAGCTGCTCTGGACAGGATCGTGTTATACCTGACGATACAGTGCTTCCGCCCTCCAGATTGCGGCTCCTTTGGGGCAACCTCTGGCATAATAGGCCATGATCGGTGCTTTGGCCTGCCAGGACTGAATCCGGACTGTCTGAGCATATCCGGTTAAGGATCCGTCGGGCATATAAATCAATCACCAGAGCCAGATACAGCCACTGGTACCTCTTGGTACGATGTTATCAGACCACTACATATGTTGATGAAGATGATTATCTGGCTGAGCATATTCTGTGTCTTCAGCACTACCGCAGCAGCCCGCTGGTATACGATAGAACTGCTGGCATTCGCCTATCCGGAACAGTCAACAGCAGAAGATGCTGAGTACTGGCCGCCGGAACCGGCAGAGCCGGACTGGGAGAGTGCTGCAGGTGATCTGCTGAGTGCACAGGCCCCTGGTGTTCGGCTGGTGAAACACAAACGGCTGGCAAAGGCCGCGCAGACCCTGCGTGCGCAGGGTCTGACCATTCTGGCGCATACCCGCTGGCAACAGCGGGTTGCCGGACGCCAGCATGGCCCATCGTACCAGATCGCTACCGACAATCTGCGTGGTCTGGTGCATATGGGCCGGGGACGCTTCCTGCATTTTACGGCAGACTGGCTGCTGCAGGGCGCACAACAGACCTACCGGATTCCGATGCAGCGTCGTCTGAAGAGCGGCGACCTGCATTATCTGGATCATCCGAAGATGGGCATCCTGTTACGTGCTGATCCGGTGTATACCAGATCCGGAACTGCGCCAAAGCAGCCGAAGGCCGGACCGGAACCGGCACAGCCTGAGGTCACGACGCCAGCGAATAACAGCCTGCCACGCGCCACACCTGATCCGAGCTGACGATGCGTACATCTGATTTTCCACTACACACCCTGAAAGAAATACCGGCAGATGCTGAGGTAATCAGCCATCAGCTGATGCTGCGTGCGGGCATGATCCGCAAACTAGCCAGCGGGCTATATACCTGGTTGCCTCTGGGACTGCGTGTTCTGCGCAGGATTGAAGTGATCGTGCGTGCAGAAATGAACCGTGCCGGAGCGGTGGAACTGCTCATGCCTGCCGTACAACCGGCAGAATTGTGGCAGGAGTCCGGGCGCTGGCACAAATATGGCCCTGAACTGCTGCGTCTGCAGGATCGGCATCAGCGTGATTTCTGCGTCGGGCCGACCCACGAAGAAATCATCACCGATCTGGCCCGCAACATACTGCACAGCTATCGCCAGCTGCCGGTTAATTTTTATCAGATACAGACCAAATTCCGCGACGAACGCCGCCCGCGTTTCGGTATCCTGCGCGCGCGCGAGTTTATGATGAAGGATGCGTATTCCTTTCATACGGATGCAGCATCACTACAGTGTACTTACGATGCGATGTACGCTGCCTATACCCGGATCCTGCAACGTTGTGGACTGGATTTTCGCGCCGTGGCTGCTGATAACGGCAGCATCGGCGGCAATGCTTCGCATGAATTTCATGTGCTGGCCGATGCTGGCGAAGATGTGATTGCGTTTTCTGACACCAGCGACTATGCGGCGAATATCGAACTGGCCGCAGCAGTCAGTCCGCAGGCAGCGGCACTGGCACCCACCGAACCGAAACGTCGGCAGGCAACGCCTCAGGTGCGGACCATCGCCGACCTGGTCGCTCAGTTCCGGATTCCGGCAGAACGCACACTGAAGACCTTAATTGTTCATGCCGCAGCGGACAGCGAGCACAAACTGATTGCTCTGGTAATACGTGGCGATCACACCCTGAACACGATTAAGGCGGTAAAGCTGCCACAAGTGGCAACACCGTTGCAGATGGCAGACGCTGACACGATCCGGGCAACAGTGGGTGCCGGGCCGGGTTCACTTGGTCCGCTGGGACTGCCGATGCCGGTGATTGTTGACCAGGCAGCTGCGGTAGTACACGATTTCAGCGTGGGTGCCAACGTTACAGGTGAACACTGGTTTGGCCTGAACTGGGGCCGTGATCTGCCACTGCCGCCGGTCGCCGATCTGCGCGATGTGGTCGCAGGTGATCCCAGCCCGGACGGGCAGGGTCGGCTGCGACTGGCACGTGGTATTGAAGTCGGACACATCTTCCAGCTGGGCACCGCCTACAGTGAACAGCTGAATGCACAGGTGCTGGACGAACAGGGCAGAAACATCCCGTTGACTATGGGTTGCTATGGCATCGGCGTGTCGCGCCTGGTGGCCGCAGCGATAGAACAACATCATGATGCACAAGGCATCCGCTGGCCGGTCAGTATTGCACCGTTTCAGGTAGCGATACTGCCGATCCAACTGCACAAAACGCCGACAGTGCGCGAGGCTGCCGAAACTTTATATGCAGACCTCAGTGCCGCCGGTATAGAAGTTCTGCTGGATGACCGGGATGTGCGTCCGGGTGTGATGTTTGCGGATGCTGACCTGATCGGCATCCCATACCGGATCGTACTAGGCAGACGCAGTCTGCAGCAGGGGGTGGTCGAATATCAGCAGCGTGGCACAGCGAACCAGGCAACGGTGCCGCTTAACACCTGTGTCCGGCAGATAGTAACTGACCTGTCCACCATTGATCCATCCTGACATGACCGATAACGCTATGACTTCATCCGATATCCAGGCACAGCGCATTCTGATCATTGATTTCGGCTCGCAATACACGCAACTGATTGCGCGCCGCATTCGTGGACTGGGTGTATTTTGTGAGATCTGGCCCTATGACCATTGTGCGCAGGCCCTGGCGGCCCGGCCACGTGGCATCATATTATCCGGTGGGCCGGAATCGGTGACCACAGCGGACGCACCGGGTGCACCGGCTGCGGTATTCACACAGGGTGTCCCCATACTCGGTATCTGTTACGGGATGCAGATACTGGCGACCCGGCTGGGTGGGCAGGTCAGTGCGGCGACCCGACATGAATATGGTTATGCGCAGGTGCATACGACTGGCTCGTCCGTCCTGCTGGCACCGACTGGTGATGATCTGAGTCTGGATGTCTGGATGAGCCACGGCGATCGGGTTGACCAGCTACCTGCTGGCTTCCGGGTGATAGCGCGTTCCGACAATGCGCCGATCGCTGCCATGGCAGACGAACAACGGCAGTGGTACGGCATCCAGTTTCATCCGGAAGTGACCCAGACGCAGCAGGGTGAACAATTGCTTGCTCGCTTTGTGCACCAGATCTGCGGCTGCGACCGGTTGTGGACACCAGATAATATCGTACAGAACACGATACGGCAGTTACAGGCGCAGATTGGCCCGCAGGGCCGTGTGGTACTGGGTCTGTCCGGCGGTGTTGATTCGTCGGTGG
>CAWUJM010000059.1:0-8006 GCA_963922685.1 uncultured Gammaproteobacteria bacterium
CCCAAACCCCCAAACCCCCACCCCCCACCCCCCAACCCCGTTTAAAAGCCCCCCCGATCAAATATTAAATTAGGGAACCCCTGAACTTGAAGGAAGCCGACCAACACACACGGCACCCCCCCCGGGGGCCCGGCCGCGGCCGGCCGGGCCCCCCCCCGCCCCCACGGATGGGTTTATGGCGTACCTCGGAGAACAGACCCGGGAATGCTGACACTGAAGTGAACACCATCAGGTTTCATGGCTTCGGCATGATTTGGTAATCTCAGGGCCAGTGTTATCCTGAGATCAGGATCGCTGCTGAAAATAACATTTTGCTCAAGGAGACAGATTATGGAATTGATTTCCGACTGGATTGGTGCCCTGAACAGCATCGTCTGGGGTCCGGTGATGCTGGTGCTGATTCTGGGTACCGGCATTATTCTGACCATCGGGCTGAAGGCGATGCCCTGGCGCCGGATCGGTACGAGTTTCCGTCTGTTGTGGCAGGGGCGCGAATCACGCGAAGCAGGCGACATCACGCCCTTTAACGCACTGATGACCTCACTGTCGGCGACCATCGGCACCGGTAATATCGCCGGTGTCGGTACGGCAATCGCGATTGGCGGCCCGGGTGCTGTCTTCTGGATGTGGTGTACGGCACTGGTCGGCATGGCGACCAAATATGCCGAAGCGGTGCTCGCGGTTAAATATCGTGAAGTGGATAAAGATGGCAACCATGTCGGTGGCCCCATGTACTACATTAAAAACGGCCTGGGCCGACAATGGCATTGGTTAGCACTGGCGTTTGCGATATTCGGTGCGATTGCCGGGTTTGGCATCGGCAACATGGTACAGGCGAACTCAGTCGCTGATGCGGTATCCACCAATCTGGGCGTGGACAAATGGATCACTGGCGTTGTCATGGCAGTCTTCGTCTTTGCGGTACTGATCGGTGGTATCAGGCGGACTGCGCTGGTGGCTGGCAAACTGGTGCCCTTCATGGCGATTGCGTATCTGGCCGGTGGTCTGATCGTGATTCTGGCAAATCTCACCGAGGTGCCGGGGGCACTCTGGCTGATTGTGCAGCATGCGTTCACGCCAACTGCCGCGACCGGCGGGTTTGCGGGTGCGACCGTGATGATTGCGATTCAGATGGGTGTGGCACGCGGGGTCTTCTCGAACGAAGCCGGACTGGGTTCTGCCCCGATCGCCCATGCGGCCGCTCAGACGAAAGACCCGGTGCGTCAGGGCAGTATTGCGATGCTGGGAACCTTCATTGATACGCTGATCATCTGTACCATCACTGCGCTGGTGATTGTGATGACCGGTGCCTGGAGCAGCGGTGAGTCGGGAGCCTCTTTATCCTCTGCCGCATTTGGTCAGGGTCTGCCAGGCGTGGGTGAATGGGTTGTCACCTTTGGCCTGATCATCTTTGCGTTTACCACGATGCTTGGCTGGAGCGTGTATGGCGAGCGTTGCGTACAATACCTGTTTGGCCAGAAATCCGTGCTGCCATTCCGTATTCTGTGGGTACTGGCGATCCCGCTGGGTGCCACCGTGCAACTGACCTTTGTCTGGTTGCTGGCGGACACGCTGAATGCACTGATGGCACTGCCTAACCTGATTGCACTGTTATTACTGAGTCCGATTGTGTTCAGAATAACCCGCGATTATCTGGCGCGAAACTGAGTCAGATGGGATAGAACGGGTAGTGGATTCTGCGACTGCAGCTGCGCTGCGCGCAGAATGACGGCATGACCTGAGTCTGTTCTCGGAGGGCGTCTGCGGCCTGGATGGCCGCAGCCGAGCCCCCACGGAACCCCAGCACTGTGAAGAACCTGTGAGTACTTATAAAGATACGCTGAACCTGCCGCATACTGCCTTTCCGATGAAGGCGAATCTGGCGCAACGTGAACCGGATCGGCTCCGGCACTGGCAACAGACCGGACTGTATCAACAGATCCGCACCGCCTGTGCCGGCAGGCCGAAGTTTATCCTGCATGATGGTCCGCCGTATGCGAATGGCGACATCCATATCGGACATGCTGTCAACAAGATACTGAAGGACATCATTGTCAAGAGCCGTACTCTGGACGGGTACGACGCACCCTATGTGCCAGGCTGGGACTGTCATGGCCTGCCGATAGAACTACAGGTCGAAAAAAAGATCGGTAAGCCGGGTCAGAAGGTGAGTGCGGCAGAGTTTCGTACGGCGTGTCGTGAGTATGCGCACCGGCAGGTGGTGCGACAGAAGGCAGACTTTGAGCGTCTGGGTGTCCTGGCAGACTGGGAGCAGCCCTACCTGACGATGGAACCGGCTCAGGAAGCGAACATCATCCGTGCCCTGGGCCGGATTGTTGCGAATGGTCATCTTCTGCGTGGTGCCCGCCCGGTACACTGGTGTACTGATTGCCGGTCGGCACTGGCTGAGGCCGAAGTGGAGTATCACGACAAGACTTCACCTGCGATAGACGTGCGTTTCAGCGCGCTTGATGCTGCACAGATGGCAGGCCGGTTCGGTGCTGTGGTCGACGATCTGTCGATCGTGATCTGGACCACGACACCCTGGACCCTGCCCGCGAACCAGGCCGTTGCATTGCACCCGGAACTGAGCTACGTGCTGGTACGCACTGGTACAGAACACCTGATCGTGGCTGCCGGCCTGCTGACATCGGTGATGCAACGCTGGGGACGAAGTGACTATCAGATGCTGGGTGAATGTGCTGGTGCGGAGCTGGCAGGCCAGCGGTTGCAACATCCGTTCTGTGATCGCCAGGTACCGGTCATCCTGGGCAAACATGTCACACTGGATGCAGGTACCGGTGCGGTGCATACCGCACCGGCGCATGGTGTGGAAGACTTTGCGGTGGGTCGGCAATATGGATTGCCGACTGACAGTCCGGTCGGCCCGAACGGTTGTTTTTATCCGGACACAGCACTGTTTGGCGGACAACACATCCTGAAGGCAAACCCGGCCGTGATTGACCGGCTGCGGCAGAATGGCAAGCTGGTGCAGGCGGCAGAGATTGTGCACAGCTATCCGAACTGCTGGCGGCACAAGACACCGGTCATCTTCCGCACGACCGCACAATGGTTCATTCGTATGGACGGGTTGCGCCAGCAGGCGCAACGCGCAACCGAACAGGTTGACTGGCTACCTGGCTGGGGCAGGGCACGGATTCAGGGCATGCTGGACAACCGGCCTGACTGGTGTATCTCGCGCCAGCGTACCTGGGGTGTGCCGATTGCCTTATTCGTGCACAAACAGACCGGCGCAATCCATCCGCAGACGGCCAGCCTGCTGGAATCTGTCGCCCAACGGGTAGAACAGACCGGCATCCAGGCCTGGTTTGACCTGATGCCGGAGACACTGCTCGGCGCAGAGGCTGCAGACTACGAAAAAGTCACTGACACACTGGATGTCTGGTTTGATTCCGGTGTGACACATGCTGCGGTCCTGCAACACCGGGATGAGCTGCACAGCCCGGCAGATCTGTATCTGGAAGGTTCAGACCAGCATCGGGGCTGGTTCCAGTCCGCATTGCTGAGTGCGGTTGCGATGCACGGCAAGGCACCCTACAAGGCCTGCCTGACACATGGCTTTACCGTGGATGCGCACGGTAAAAAGATGTCCAAGTCGCTGGGGAATGTGGTCAGTCCGCAAAAGATGCAGAAGACACTGGGTGCGGACATCATCCGCTGGTGGGTGGCTGCGACAGATTATCGCGCTGAGATGACCGTATCGGACGAAATCCTGCAGCGTAGCACGGATGCGTATCGGCGCATCCGTAATACTCTGCGCTTTCTGCTGGCGAACCTGCATGACTATGATCCGGCCCGACATCAGGTGACACACCCGGCATTACTGACATTAGATCGCTGGATACTGGATCGCGCCTGGCAATTGCAGACAGAGATCATAACGGCTTACCAGGCGTACAACTTTCACCTGATCTGCCAGAAGATACACAACTTCTGCGTTGCTGATCTGGGTGGTCTGTATCTGGATGTGATCAAAGACCGGCAATATACCCTGCCGACCAATAGTGTCGGGCGCCGCTCATGCCAGACCGTGATGCAGCATATGGCAGAGGCCATGATCCGCTGGCTGGCCCCGATACTGAGCTATACCGCTGATGAGGCCTGGCAACATCTGCCGGGTGCCCGAACCGGCTCGGTATTTACTGAGACCTGGTACCAGGCGCTACAGCCACTGGACGATGCGCAGATGCGCACCTGCTGGGAAAATGTGATACAAGTTCGTGCTGCGGTCAGCAAACAACTGGAAGCATTGCGCAAGGCCGGCGCGATCGGTTCAGGCCTGGATGCTGAAGTGACCCTGTATGGTGCGGATACCTTGTGTGAATCGCTGGACTTTCTGGGCGATGAGATGCACTTTGTACTGATCACCTCGGCGGCACAGATACAGCCGCTGGCGCAGGCACCGACAAGTGCGGTTGCAACAGACCTGCCCGGACTGAAGCTGGATATCCGGGTCAGCACCCATCCCAAATGCCCCCGCTGCTGGCACCACTGTGCAGATATCGGACAGGACCATCCTGAATTGTGCGGGAGGTGTGTGCAGAATGTGAGCGGAGCAGGAGAACAACGCCGCCAGGCCTGATACGTGAGCGATACCACAGCCGGCCTGCTTGCTGCAGCCGATCAGTGTGTCAAATGCGCACTGTGCCTGCCACATTGTCCGACCTACCAGCACTATAGCGACGAAAATGAATCGCCGCGTGGGCGGATCGCCCTGGCAGAGGCACTGTTGCAGGGGCAGATAGCGATGGACGAGCGCATCCGGCAACATCTGGATCATTGCCTCACCTGCCAGCGTTGTGAAACGGCCTGTCCCTCCCGGGTACCCTACACCCGCCTGCTGCGGGGCATCCGGCAACGCTGGCCAGCCCGGGCGCACTGGGCACGCACCCTGCTGCAACGACCCGCCTGGCTGACCCGGGCCACAATGCTGGCACACCGACTGCCATCCTGGCAACACTGGCCACTCCCGATCCGCCTGGCCAGGGCGCTCGGCCCGCAGAAACCCCTTCCCGCCTGTGGAACCTACCCGCCTGCTGACGCAACACAGACCCGACGCCTTGGTTTATTGCTGGGCTGTGCCACGCGTGCCACACAGGCCAATGCCCTGCGGGCCAGTATCCGCCTGCTGAACGCGCTGGGTTACACCCTGATCATCCCGCCACACCAAAGCTGTTGTGGTGCCCTGGCCGCGCATCAGGGTGCGCAGCAACAGGCTGACGCCTGTGTGCAACACAATCGGACTGCCTTCGCTGACTCAGGCGCAACCATCATCAGTATTGCCAGCGGTTGTGCAGCAGGAAGCCCACTGGCATTGATGGATATCGTGGTATTTCTGGCACAACATCAGGCCGCCCTGCGCCAGTTGCCCTGGCGACCGCTGGATTATCGTGTTGTACTGCACCAGCCCTGCACCTCGCGGGCATGTCAGGCAGTCCCGGAACTGCTGGCGCACATCCGCGGATTACAGGTTCAGTCACTCACCGATGGTTGTTGTGGCGCGGCAGGTGATCACCTGATCCGGCAGCGGCACCAGGCAGTCGCGTTGCGCCAGCCGGTGCTGGCACAGATACCAGACATGGCGACACACCTGGTGACGACCAATGTCGGTTGTGCATTGCACCTTGCTGAAGGGCTGCAACAGAGCGGGCGGGCAATATGTGTCAGGCATCCGGTGGAATTACTGGCAGAAAGTCTTATGACGGACTGATAGTACATCCCATTCCCCCGGGAGCAGCGCGTCTGCTGCTGATGGCCTGAAAGACTGTTGAGAAACTGCAGGAGGTCTGGGATGGCGGCAGGTGAAACCTACCGGATGCGGCCAGCTGGTCGCCATATTCTGACAAGCTGTAGTTGTGCTACCTTCATGAAAGGCCAAATAAAAAAGCCCGTAAATTAAAAATTTACGGGCTTCCTGAAACGCTCCTGGCGTTAGCAAATGGTCAGATGATGATTACATCATACCACCCATGCCGCCCATACCACCCATGCCGCCCATATCTGGCGCAGCAGGTGCCGCAGCCTTATCTTCAGGCTGATCAGCCACCATACATTCAGTGGTAATCATCAACCCGGCAATAGATGCCGCATTCTGTAGTGCTGAACGAGTCACTTTGGTGGGGTCCAGAATACCCATGGCAACCATGTCGCCATACTCACTGTTACCCGCATTGTAACCAAAGTTACCTTTGCCTTCTGCAACCTTGTTGAGTACAACTGCCGCTTCTTCACCACAGTTCGCAACGATCTGGCGCAAGGGCTCACTCATCGCACGTGCAGCAATCTTGACACCGACATCCTGATCAGCATTGTCGCCCTTCAGGTTATCCAGTGCCTTCAGTGCGCGCACCAGAGCCACACCACCACCAGCAACCACACCTTCTTCAACTGCAGCACGAGTTGAATGCAATGCATCTTCTACCCGGGCTTTCTTTTCTTTCATCTCAACTTCAGTGGCCGCACCCACCTTAATCACGGCAACACCACCCGACAGCTTAGCCAGACGTTCCTGCAGCTTTTCTTTGTCGTAATCTGATGTGCTGGCTTCGATTTCAGCACGAATCCGTTCACAACGACCCTTGATATCAGCCTCAGTGCCAGCACCATCAATAACTGTGGTTTCGTCCTTGGTGATCTGTACGCGCTTCGCGGTACCCAGCTGATCCAGCGTGACTTTTTCCAGAGTCAGACCGATTTCTTCCGCAACTACTGTAGCGCCGGTCAGAATCGCAATGTCCTGCAGCATGGCCTTGCGACGATCACCAAAACCAGGTGCCTTGACTGCAGCGACCTTCACAATACCACGGATATTGTTCACAACCAGAGTTGCCAGTGCTTCGCCTTCGATATCTTCTGCCACAATCAGCAGTGGTTTGCCTGCCTTGGCAACCGCCTCCAGAGTAGGCAGCAGATCGCGGATATTGGAGATCTTTTTGTCATGCAGCAGAATGAACGGCTGCTCCAGATCTACCATCTGGCTTTCCTGGTTGTTAATAAAGTAGGGTGACAGGTAGCCCCGGTCAAACTGCATACCTTCAACCACATCCAGCTCGTTATCTAGGCCGGAACCTTCTTCTACCGTAATCACACCTTCTTTACCGACTTTTTCCATCGCCTGGGCAATAATGTCACCCACATTCACGTCTGAGTTAGCCGAGATGGTACCAACCTGCGCGATAGATTTGTTATCGGTACAGGGAACTGACATCGTCTTCAGTTCAGCGGTCGTTGCCTGCACAGCCTTATCAATGCCGCGCTTCAGATCCATCGGGTTCATGCCGGCAGCCACTGACTTCAGGCCTTCATGCACCATGCTCTGTGCCAGAACGGTCGCTGTCGTGGTGCCATCGCCAGCTACATCAGAGGTCTTGGAAGCAACTTCCTTGACCATCTGCGCACCCATATTTTCAAACTTATCCTGCAGTTCGATTTCTTTCGCAACGGACACGCCATCTTTGGTAATAGTCGGTGCACCAAATGATTTGTCCAGTACCACATTGCGACCTTTCGGGCCCAGAGTGGTTTTTACCGCATTCGCCAGAATATTCACGCCGTTCAGCATACGTGAACGGGCATCATCAGCAAATAATACGTCTTTTGCAGCCATAGTTACTATCTTCCTAAGTGTAGGTCACATGAGCCATCTGTCACGCTGATCACAGACAGCCTCGTTGAAAAAAGGTCAGGTCATATACGATGAGCTGATGCGGTCGGATCTCAGGCTTCAATCACACCCATGATGTCTTCTTCCCGCATGACCAGTAGTTCTTCGCCATCAATCTTCACTTCAGTGCCTGAATATTTGCCGAATAATACGGTATCTCCGACCTTAACATCCAGAGGACGGGCTTCACCACTGTCCAGAATCTTGCCGTTACCCACAGCCAGCACTTCGCCCCTGATCGGCTTTTCAGTCGCCGCATCCGGCAGCACGATGCCACCCGGGCTGGTGGTTTCTTCTGCTTCACGGCGAATCACCACACGAT
>CAWUJM010000060.1:0-7588 GCA_963922685.1 uncultured Gammaproteobacteria bacterium
ACCCCTACAACCCTTATTTTTATTGGGGGTTTCTATCGCAGCGGGAATTGCTGGCGCAGCAGACGAAATGGAATCATACAGGACATGCATGTGATAATGACACAATGAACACCGTCTTATTCGTCGTTTCGGCACCCTCCGGAGCAGGAAAGAGTAGCTTACTACAGGCCCTGCTGGCCGCAGATGACCGTTTGAGCCTGTCGATTTCTCATACCACGCGCCCGGCGCGCCCGAATGAACGATCTGGTGTACATTATCATTTTGTCGATACCGCGACCTTTCAGAAACTGCGCCAGCAGGGACACTTTATTGAAAGTGCCGAGGTCTTCGGACACTATTATGGCACCTCACAACAGGCCTTACAGCACCAGTTGTGCGATACGGATGTTGCGCTGGAGATTGACTGGCAGGGTGCGCAGGCGATACGTGCCTGTTTTCCGGAAGCGATTACTGTCTTTATTGCACCACCAAACATAACCGCTCTGCAGGACAGATTATTGCAGCGGGGACAGGATGACCCACAGATCATCCGGCAGCGTATGCAGCAGGCGCAGTCTGAATTGTCACATTATCACGAATATGACTATCTGTTGATTAACGAAACATTTTCTGACACCCTGTCTGACTTACAGCACATACTGGCTGCTGAACGCCTACGCCTGACACAGCAACTGACCCATCCTACGGTGCAACGGGTTCGTGCTATGTTAGAGCAGAATCCGGTGCAATCAATCTGACACGGTGTCATCCTGACAGCCCCCACGGGGCAGTTACGCCACCTCAATGAACAGCCGTTTCCGGGTATAGCTCTCCAATGAAGATACCGGCTCTGATCGCCGAACAGGTCGCCACTGCGCTGGCTGAAGATGTCGGATCCGGTGATCTGACCGCTGACCTGCTATGCGGGTCGATACACGCATCGGCACGCGTGATCGTGCGTCAGCCTGCTGTACTGTGTGGTGTGGACTGGTTCCGTGCAGTCTTCATGCAACTGGATCATCAGATTGAGTCCACCTGGTTGTACCAGGATGGCGACACAGTGCAGGCCGGAGATTGTATCTGCACCCTCACCGGGCCAGCACGCACCCTGCTGACCGGGGAACGTACAGCGCTCAATTTTTTACAAACCCTGTCTGGCACCGCATCAGCGGCAGCACGCTATGTACAGGCCGTGCAGGGGCTGCCGGTCACAATTTGTGATACCCGCAAGACGTTACCGGGTTTACGCCTGGCACAAAAATATGCGGTCTTTTGTGGTGGTGCGGCAAATCAGAGACTTGGTTTATACGATGCGGTTCTGTTAAAGGAAAATCATATTCAGGCTGCTGGTTCGGTCACACAGGCCCTGGCGGCTGTTCAGGCTGCATCAACTGCCGCAATTCAGATTGAAGTTGAAGATCTGGATGAACTGGCGGAAGCATTGCTGGCCGGCGCAACCTCGGTATTGTTAGATAATTTTACCCTGACTGATTTGCGTCAGGCGGTGGCACTCAATCAGCAGCGAGCCCGCCTGGAGGCTTCAGGCGGCATCAGCCTGGATACGGTGCGACAGGTAGCGGAAACCGGTGTGGATGCGATTTCAGTCGGCGATCTGACGAAAAATCTGCAGGCAATTGACTTTTCCATGCGTTTTTTACCGGATACCGCAACATGCGATTAAGACTCCGGAACCGCATCCTGCTCGGCCTGGTGCTGCTGATCAGCCTGGCGCTGGTCTGGGTCTGGCGCGATTTTGCACGGTTTCTGCAGACGCCTCTCACCTTACCGGATACGGGGATACAACTGCAGGTTGCGCCGGGGACTGCCTTCCGGACGTTGGCACACAATCTCGTGCAACAAGGTGTACTGGAAAATACGCATTACTGGTATGGGTATGCTCGTCAGCACCATCTGGCACATCGTATTCAGGCCGGCGAGTATGCCGTACCAGCAGGTACAACCCCGGTACAGTTACTCAACCTGCTGGTGTCAGGGCAAACGATTAAATATGAGCTGACCTTTGTTGAAGGGTCTACCTTCCGACAACTGATGGCACAAATCCGCGCTCATCCGGCGCTGACTCAGACCGGACTGACATCGTCCACCGTGATGGCGCGACTGGGTCAGCCCGACCTGCACCCGGAAGGCCAGTTTTTTCCTGATACCTACCATTTTCCGCGTGGTACAACCGATCTGCAGTTTTTACGCCGTGCGTATCGTCGTATGCAGGCTGAGCTGACTCAGGCCTGGTCCGGGCGGGCTGAGCAACTCACACTGCAATCCCCCCGGGAGGCGTTGATTATGGCTTCTATTATCGAAAAAGAGACCGGGCAGGCCAGCGAACGTCCGATGATCGCCGGTGTGTTTGCACGTCGGTTACGTCTGGGTATGAAGCTGCAGACAGATCCGACCGTAATTTACGGCATGGGAGAGCGGTTTCAGGGTAATATCCGTCGCCGCGATCTGCGTGAGGATACACCCTATAACACCTATGTGCATTATGGTCTGCCACCCACACCGATCTGTCTGCCGGGGCGAGCCGCGCTGGATGCTGCAGTCAGTCCTGCAGCCGGTAACGCACTATATTTTGTGGCAAAGGGTGATGGCAGTCACCAGTTCTCCGCGACCCTGCGGGAACACAATGCTGCAGTCCGACGCTATCAGTTGCAGAAACGATGAATCGCGGTAAATTCATCAGCTTCGAGGGCATTGAAGGGGCAGGCAAGACAACCAGTCTGACATATACTGCGGATTATTTAGCAAATCACGGAATTCCGGTGCGGCAGACCCGTGAGCCGGGCGGAACCCGGCTGGGTGAGGCCGTGCGCGACATCCTGCTGGATTCCTCACAGAATCAGATGATACCGGAGGCTGAGTTGTTGCTGGTGTTTGCGGCACGTACACAACATGTCCGACAGGTCATTCAACCCGCTCTGGCAGCAGGTCACTGGGTACTTTGTGACCGGTTTACTGATTCGAGCTATGCGTATCAGGGTGCCGGTCGTGACCTGGATAAGACACGTATTGCCTGGCTGGCTGGCTGGGCGCAGCAGGGTGTAGTGCCTGATCTGACACTGTTACTGGACATCCTGCCGGAGCAGGGCTTAGCACGTGCCAGACAGCGTTCTGCTCCGGATCGGCTTGAGTCGGAAAGACTGCATTTTTTTGCGCAGGTACGTACCGGATATCTGCAGCTCGCGGAACAGGAACCTGGCCGGATCATACGTATTGATGCAACACAACCACTGAGCCAGGTGCAACAGAATATACAACAAGCGATACAGCGACTGTTGCCGACATGACAACTGAGAACAGACTGTTACCCTGGCAGGAGCCACAGTGGCACCACTGGCAGCAATATGTGGCATACGGCGCGATACCCCATGCGTTACTGCTGACCGGCCCCTCCGGTCTGGGCAAGCTGGCCTTTGCGCACCTGGTCAGCCAGAGTCTGCTCTGCACAACGCCAGTGGACGGGCTACCATGTGGTCAGTGTCAGGCCTGCCGTGTGACGCCTCATCACCCTGATCTGCACCTGATCCGGCCCGATCAGCAATTTATCCGAATTGCTGCCATCCGGGATATCATTCATATCATCAGTCTGACCAGCCGTACCTGGCGTATCTTTCTTATCCAACCTGCCGACAGGCTGCACCCGACCGCAGCCAATGCCCTGCTTAAGACATTGGAAGAACCGACCCCAAATACTTTGCTGATCCTGCTGACTGCTGCGCCACACACATTACCTGCAACCATTCGCAGCCGGTGTCAGATTCTGGCATTTCAACCCGCTACCACAACTCAGGCGATCAACTGGTTACAGAAAGAACGACCTCAGGTGAAAGACTGGGAGCCTGTACTGGCTCTGAGCGGTCATGCACCTTTCGCTGCTCTGGCAGGACTGGAGTCGGGTCAGGCAGACCGGATTCAGGCACTGGTCAGACATCTGGTGGCACTGAATACCGGTCAGACCCGGCCCACGCAGCTGGTTAATCTTCTGGAAAAACAGCCTTTTGCGCCGTTGCTGAATGACCTGACAATCATCTGTTACGATATGGTTCGCCTATCCGCAGGATACAGACAAAGACTGTTTCTATTGCCGGTGGCGAACAAGTTACAATCATTATCTGCTCATCTTCAGCCGGTCAGGCTGTTGCGTTTTATTGAGCAACTTAACCAGTTGAAAAGACAACAACAAGCCAATCTGAATACCATGATGTGTGTTGAGGTGCTTATTTCTACCTGGCAGACTCTGATATCAGCATAAGATCAGATCCGCGCACAAAAAAGCCCTGTCTGTTTTTCAGACAGGGCTTTTCAGATCTCAGGGTTTATTGTGTCCGGTTCTTAACGTACGCATCGGACTGCGAGTTTTTCATCGCCTCTGATTTTCTTAATTTCCGAAGTCAGCGGATTCCAAGCCTCAGGATAGCCATAAGCGACATTTTTTATAGTGCCGTCCGGCTCGGGTACACGGGGATGATGTAGTGGATCAACTTCTTTCGTCCTTTCGTCAAAAATATCGGTGGCTTCAAGGCCATGAAAAAGAAGGTCTCCGCCGCCTGCTTGTGTTTCAGTACTGTGGCGATTTATCCACCAGAATGTTCCATCGTTGTTGTTTGCACAGATTCCTTCAACAAGCCATATGCGACGAGGGTGAGTCCGGTTTTCTTTGTACCATGAAGCATCTTTGCCTGCAAAATCCAGCTTCAGCTCGGAGCCTTGTGCCTGACATGCGGCCAGCCATTCTTCCTGTGCAGGCAAACGCCAGTCGCTGTATAGTCGTGCTGGAGATTCAACAGGGTCGTTCAAATTATCAGCAGCAGCAGATTGCAGGTTAGCGCAGAAACTGAGTGCCTCTGCCCAGGTCACCCCCTGCCGGGCACTATCACTCAACATATTGCCCTGACTACGGTTATCCATCACCTTCCGAAGATAAGCTACAGTAGCAGCTTCCGACACGTCAGAATCAGGTGCTACAACGTTCAACACACGGTTGCCTTTCATGTCTATATCTTTTGAGCATACTGACCAGGCACTGTGGGTAGTGGTAAATAGTGCTGCTAAAACGATGGCATTAATAAATTTTCTCATTTTCTGTTCCTGAAGATATTTTTTCAGAGATGCCCTGACGATCACAGACCTGAAAAAAGAGGCACTGGAAAGTATGTTCGGTAATACCGTGGCGAAGCCAGATTATGTGCTGCTTTATGTTTTTCCGCACAATTGTACTGATGCCTCTGAAAGAGGCTTTGATTGCATTGTATGCAGTTATGCCTTATTGTGCAAGCTCAAGGGCACGCCGCCAGGCTGAGTCGATAGCTTCCCTGAAAACAGTCTTTATCTGTCTCTGCTGAAAAGATTGTATTCCTGCTTCTGTCGTACCACCTGGTGAGCACACCTGAGCACGTAAATCAGCCGGAGACAAAGTTCCTGAAGCTGCCATCTGTGCGGCACCAAGGAATGTGTGAATGGTGAGTAAACGCGCTGATGCTGCATCAATGCCCAGATGCTGTGCAGCTTCCTCCATGGCTTCCTGCATTAAGAAGACATACCCGGGGCCGCTGCCGGAAACAGCTGTGACAGCATCCAGTATCTCCTCATGCTGCGCCCACAGGATAACTCCGACAGAAGATAAAAGCGACTCCGCCTGAACCCGTAAGTCTGGTGTTACCATCGGGTCAGCATACAGGCCGACCATACCAGCCTGCAGTGTCACTGGCAGATTCGGCATACTGCGGATAATCGGGATGTTTTCCCCCAGCCAGCCGAGCAGCGTCTTAATACGCACACCGGCAGCGAGAGAAATCACCAGGGGTCGCCGCTGTTGCAGAACTGAACGGATACTACCGGCAACTGCCTGCAGAACCTGCGGTTTGACTGCCAGTATCAGAATGTCAGCCTGTTCAGCTGCCAACGCATTGTCTTGCGTGGCCTGTACGCCATATTGCTGGCATAATAGATGTTGCTGATCAATCCGGGGACTGGCTACCAGAATATTATGCCGCGTAATCTCATGACTTAACAGGCCCTGAACCAGGGCAGTTGTCATGTTGCCTGCCCCGATAAACGCAATTTGTGATGACGATACTGACATTTTCAGGAGCGTTCAGCAACTTTCGGGTCGGGATATAGTGTGGTTAAGTCAAGCAGTGGGCAGATGGTCTCCTTCACCTGTACCTGTCCGGTTACATAAGGCAGCAGAAACTCTGCTATATCCGTTGTTTCCTGTGATACAACCGGGCTGGCGTCAAAGCACCCGGTGCAGCGCGATACCAGCACACCATAACGCCGCTGAAACATCTGACATACGAGTAATGCGGCAGGCTTTCCCGAATGTTGATCCGGCAGGTTCAGGCCAGTGGATAAATCCAGCAGAGGCAGCAGCTCACCGGATACCGACATAACACCGCACAACCAGTCTGGTCTGCCAGGCGCTGGCGTCACCCGGCTGGCACAATGCTGCACGGACTGAATCTGTGATAGCAGAGAGGCCGCTGGCTGTTGTCCCAGATAATACAGTATAACGGCTGCCACTATTGCACCACCCCACTGTGTCAGGCTGGTATACAGACGGGCGGCAATGCCTGCTTCAGTTTGTGCATGGCCTGTTTTTCGATCTGCCGTATACGCTCAGCTGAAACACCATATTCTTCCGCCAGTTCATGCAGGGTCGGCTTCGTTTCCTGCAGCCAGCGGCGTTGCAGTATGTTCCGGCTTCGATTATCCAGCGCAGCTAAGGCCTGATGCAGTTGTTCCCGTTCATGCTGGTTATGGTTTGTGATTTCTAACTGGCTGGCTGGCTCATGTCGGGTGTCTGCCAGGTATGCTGCGGGTGCAACATGCTGTGTTTCATCTTCTTCCGGTGTAGTGCTGTCAAACGCAACATCCTGATTGGATAAGCGCGCTTCCATTTCCATCACTGTTTCCGGCTTTACCCCCAGATCCCGGGCAACATCTTCGATTTCTTCCCGTGAAAACCATCCCAGCCGCTTTTTGGCACTGCGCAGATTGAAGAACAGCTTGCGCTGTGCTTTGGTGGTAGCAATCTTCACAATGCGCCAGTTACGCAGAATATATTCGTGTATTTCTGCTTTAATCCAGTGTACGGCAAATGATACGAGACGCACCCCCATATCCGGATCGAATCTTCGTACTGCCTTCATCAGACCGATAGTGCCTTCCTGCACCAGGTCATTCTGTGGCAGGCCATAGCCACTGTAACCGCGCGCAACCCGTACTACGAAGCGCAGATGAGCCAGAATCAGTTCCCGGGCTGCGGTTAAATCCTGTTTATCACGATATTGTTCTGCCAGTTCGTATTCGCGTTCAGCACTCAGCAGGGGCAGCTGAAATGCCGCATTGATATAAGCGTCCATACTGCCCGTAGGTAAGCAGGCCGTCAGGGAGGTACTCATGTTCTGATTTCTGTAAGTGCCGGAGGTGGCGTAAAGCGCAATGATTCAGGTATTGAACCGGGTTCTACAAGATTCTGACAAAGATAGTACCATTATCGCATTTATTACTTTACATTGCCAGCCTAAGCTATGCACTCCAACAATTCCCGCTGAAAAGTTGGTTGAGCGTCGCGAAGTGGTTTTTGAGGCGT
>CAWUJM010000061.1:0-7521 GCA_963922685.1 uncultured Gammaproteobacteria bacterium
AACGCTTGCCAGAAACCTGTGGTAGCAAATCACCACATCAGTTTGAATCGCACCCTTGATCACTTGTTCGGTATAAGTGTATTTGTAAGTCACCTAATGTCAGAGTCTGGCTCGGAAAATACCCCAGTAATGGGGTTTTCGTATATAGCCCTGACTCAATTGTAACAAGAGACGGGGAATCAAACCCTGAGATCACTACTGTGCAACAGGATATTGGCACCATTGCCGTGCCGACCCGGATTCTCTCAGATTTCAGTTACAGACAGACAATCATGTTATTGTCAGATTTATTGCTCGCTGAGTAACTGAAATTGACCCGCTGACTCAGCTGTGCTTCGTTTTTGTTGGTATTGATATCACTCCAGACATTGAAGCGAATTAAGTAAGTTCCGGACTCATTAGCAAGATCCAGCTGAGAACGATATCTGAGAACCATCAGCTGACAGAAGGCAATCGCCGGATCCGTTCCGGCAGGCATCAGATTATGGAAATGTCGAAACTTGGCAACATTCAGAATATATTCCATATCTGCTGATGCTCTGCCACTGCTGGCGTCTCTGAACCAGATACACTTATCATTTCTGTGTACTTCATGATTCTTATAGTCCAGAATCTTGCAGGATTCAACATAACGTCTGAACTCATCAAATCCCGGATAGGTCTGATCGCTCCACTTTCTTATGACCGCGCCGCCCATAATCATTCTCCCTGATATTGTTAAGATAAAGGCTCGTTCCTTTGCAGAACGAGGATATAAACAAACGGTGGATTTTCCGTTCCGGGACACCCCGGATCAGAGGTGCTTTTTAGCGACCAGCACCAGACAGGTGCCGGAAAGCCGATCATGCCAGCTACGTTGTTCCGGATCAACTGCAATCCAGATATAACCCAGACCGCACGCGAGCCACGACAATATCGCAGCAAGATAACGTTTGATTGCCTGATGCAGGCTGACAGGCTGACCTTGTGGTGTCACCAGCCGGATGCGCCAGGCACGCATTCCCAATGTCTGCCCACCATGGGTCCAGAACCCGACCAAAAAACTGGATGGAGCAAGTGTATAATAAAGCTGCAATGGGATGCGACTGATTTCAGTGCCATAAGCCAGCAACAACTGCCGGATAAAGGTATCTGCAATGGCACCCAGTAAGATCAGGCCAGCTATCAGCCAGCTATCGTAAAAGATCGCTGCCAGCACACGCCACAAACCGGGATGACTGAAAGAGTCTGGTCTTTGTTGCAAAGTCTGGATACGTTCAGGACATCACATCCAGAATCGTAGCACCAATCTGTGCCGGTGAGACAACCGTGTGTACACCAGCAGCCTGTAATGCCGCAATCTTGCCTTCTGCAGTCCCCTTACCGCCGCTGATAATCGCACCTGCGTGTCCCATCCGTTTGCCAGGTGGTGCAGTGACGCCGGCGATATAAGCGACTACCGGCTTACTCATCTGTGACCGGATATAGTCAGCAGCAGTTTCTTCTGCACTACCACCGATTTCACCCACCAGCACAACCCCTTCGGTCCCGGGATCCTGCTCAAACAACGCCAGGCAATCGACAAAGCTCATACCAGATATCGGATCACCGCCGATACCAACACAGGTGCTCTGACCGAGTCCGGCCTGTGTGGTCTGATATACCGCCTCATAGGTCAGAGTGCCGGAGCGGGAGACGATGCCGATCTTGCCCGATTGATGGATATCACCCGGCATGATACCCATCTTGCAGGCACCAGGTGTGATCACGCCCGGGCAGTTCGGCCCGATCAGGCGGCTGTCCGGATAATGTTGTAATGCAGCCTTCACGCTGACCATGTCCAGTACCGGAATACCCTCGGTAATGCACACAATGACTGCAATACCGGCATCCGCAGCTTCCAGAATGGCATCCGCAGCAAATGCGGCCGGAACATAAATCATGCTGGCATTGGCACCAGTCCGGGTGACTGCAGCATGTACTGTGTCAAACACCGGACGATCCAGATGGCGTTGTCCACCCTTCCCCGGCGTGACACCACCAACCAGTTGCGTACCATAGGCGATAGCCTGTTCGGCATGAAAGGTACCCTGTCTTCCGGTGAAACCCTGGCAGATCACCCGGCTATTCTGGTCAATCAGGATACTCATGCCCTGCCTCCTGCAACAGCAACGACCTGTCTGGCGGCTTCGGTTAAATCGGCTGCAGTCGTCACCTGTAAATCACTGGCTGCCAGTCTTGCCAGCCCTTCCGTTGCCCGGGTACCCGCCAGGCGCACCACGACCGGAACCGGTATGCCCACCTGCTGCGCCGCACTAAGGATACCATCAGCAATCAGATCACAACGCACGATGCCACCAAAGATATTCACCAGTATGGCTGCGACCTTATCATCCGATAAAATCAGCTTGAATGCCTCTGTGACCCGTTCCACAGTTGTACCACCACCAACATCCAGAAAATTGGCAGGCATCCCACCTTGTAATCTGACCAGATCCAGTGTCGCCATTGCCAGACCGGCACCATTCACCATACAACCGATATTACCATCCAGCGTAATATAGTTCAGGTCATGCTCAGCAGCGCGCGCCTCACGCACATCTTCCTGACTAATATCACGCATCGTTTGCCAGTCTTTGTGCCGGTACGCCGCATTGCTGTCCAGGTTAATCTTCGCATCCAGTGCGAGCAGATCACCGGTTTCTGTGACGATGAGTGGGTTGATCTCAACCAGACTGGCATCCTCACTCTGCACCAGCTCAACCAGACTGAATAAAATTTTTTGTAATGACCTGATCTGTGTGCCAGTCAGACCCAACGCAAATCCCAGACGACGGCACTGGTAGGGTTGCAGATCAGCACCCGGATCAACTGTTAGTGTGAAGATCTGTTCCGGTGTGGCTGCAGCAACTTCTTCAATATTCATACCGCCGGCCTGTGACGCCATCAGCAGAATGCGTTGTGTTTCACGATCAATCAGAGCACTCAGATACAATTCGGTTGCGATAGCACTCGGCTCTTCAACCAGAACACAACTGACCGGTAGCCCGGCAGGTCCGGTCTGTCGGGTCACGATCGGCGCACTCAGCATCTGCCCGGCAGCCTGCTGTACCTGCGCCAGCGTATCTGCGAGCACCACACCTCCGGCCTTGCCTCGGCCACCAGTGTGGGCCTGAGCCTTGACCACCCAACGCTGACCACCGAGTTCCTGTGCGGCCTGCCGGGCCTGTTCTGCAGTATCTGCTGTGATGCCTAAAGGTACCGGGATACGATAGCCTGCAAACAGCCGTTTGGCCTGATATTCATGTAAATTCACGCTGAAGGCTTCTCCCTCAATTTAAGATATCGTGCAGACTACCGGCTTCCCGTTGCCGAGCGTATCAGCAAGCCGGACACGTCCACTGCCGTGCACAATCAGTGTACGATTCAGGGCCGGGTGGTGATACGCACAGAAACGTATTGTCACATTACTACCCCAGGCACTGCCATCCATCCGATAACGAATCGCCCTGCGCCCGCTGCTGGTCTGAATCAGTACCCCGGCACGTGCCGCTGTACTCACACGTAAGCGGACTTCCTGCGCCTCGCGTTGTTTGTTCCCGTTCGTATCGACGAATACCATATAGCCGGTGTGCCAGGATTGGTAGTGACCGCTACACTGCAGCATGTCCTGACTAGGGCACAGGGTAATGGTCTGATTCCGCATCACAGCGGTTTGCCGGGCGAATTGTAATAACGCGTAAAACTGCTGACGCTCAGCAATAATCAGATTGTTTTCGACCAGATATCCCCAATGGGGTATGCCGATGCCCAGTAAGATACTGGCCACAGCCAGTGTCATCGTCAGCTGTAGCAGGCTATACCCTGACCGGGCAGGTACAACGTCAGTCAGGTATCTGCTCTGCCAGTTGATCTAAGGCCTGCTGCAGATTCTGTTCACTGGTTGCAATTGAAATACGGACATGGCCCGGCATACCGAACGCACTGCCCGGCACCAGCGCAATACCAGCCTGTTCAATCAGATATTCGACCAGCTGCACATCATTCTGTACGCCCGGTAGCCTGTCAATCAGACCCTGCACCGCCGGGAAGACATAAAAGGTGCCGTCGGTGGCAGCACACTGAATGCCCGGCATCTGGTTAAGTCGTGCCACAACTTTGTCATGCCGTCGCCTGAACGCCGTGACCATCCCGGCCACGCAATCCTGTGGTCCACTCAGTGCAGCCATTGCAGCTGCCTGCGACACAGAAGCCGGATTTGACGTACTCTGCGACTGGATCTTTTTCATTGCCCCGATGATTGACGCAGCACCTGCCGCATAACCGATACGCCAGCCGGTCATCGCATACGCCTTAGAGACGCCATTTAACACCAAAGTCCGGTCATACAGATCGGGACAAACCTGCACAATATTCCGGAAGCTGCCAGGTTGCCAGAGGACATGCTCGTACATGTCATCAGAGGCAATCAGAATATCGGGATGTTCACGTAATACCTCACCCAGAGCAGCCAGTTCATCTGCAGTATACGCCATCCCGGTCGGATTGGACGGACTGTTGAGCACCACCAGTCGGGTGCGGGGTGTGATCGCAGACGCCAGCTGTTCCGCCTGCATCCTGAAATGATATGCCGCTGTCGTCGGTACAATCACTGGCTGACTATCCGCCAGCAACACCATATCCGGGTACGAAACCCAGTAAGGTGCCGGAATAATCACCTCATCCCCGGCATTCAGCAAGGCCTGCGCCAGATTGTAAAAGCTTTGTTTGCCACCACACGAGACCAGGATCTGCTCCGGAACATAATCCAACTGGTTATCCCGTGCAAATTTCTGCACAATGGCCTGTTTCAGGCCGGGTGTGCCATCTACCGGCGTATACTTGGTCTGTCCGGCCTGAATCGCGGCAATCGCAGCGGCCTTGATATGTTGCGGGGTATCAAAATCCGGCTCACCGGCACCCAGGCCGATGACAGGTTGCCCGGCAGCACGCAACGCATATACGCGCGCCGTGAGGGCCATAGTCGCAGAAGGTCTGACCGCCTGTACCCGGTCTGATAAAACTGGATGCATCGTAAGTTAATAAGATAGTGGAATCTTCTATAGATATGTCAGCGAAAACATTTCAACTACACAGTGATTATCAGCCAGCCGGCGATCAGCCGCAGGCGATTCATCGCTTGGCGCAGGGCCTCAGTGCTGGCGAGGCAGGCCTGACCCTGCTCGGGGTAACCGGTTCCGGCAAGACCTTTACGGTTGCGAATGTGATTCAGCAGGTGCAGCGCCCGACCCTGATTATGGCACATAATAAAACATTAGCGGCTCAGCTTTACAGCGAGTTCAAACAGTTTTTTCCACACAATGCGGTGGAATATTTTGTATCGTATTATGATTATTATCAGCCGGAAGCCTATGTGGCTGCCTCTGACACCTTTATTGAAAAAGATGCCTCGCTGAATGAGCATGTGCAACAAATGCGCCTGTCAGCGACAAAGGCATTGCTGGAACGAAATGACTGTATTATCGTCGCCACGGTCTCTGCCATTTACGGACTGGGTGATCCGCGTCAGTATCTGAGTATGATGTTATTACTCAGGTCCGGTGATTCAATTAACCAACGCCATATTGTGCGGCGTCTGGCCGATTTACAATATACCCGGAATGACTTGGAACTGAAGCGGGGCACCTATCGGGTACGCGGCGAGGTAATTGATATCTACCCGGCAGAATCTGAAGACGAAGCGATCCGGGTTGAATTATTCGATGATGAAGTCGAATCACTGGCCGTATTTGATCCGTTGACCGGCACCATCAAGCGCAGACCAGTCCGTTATACAGTCTATCCCAGGACACATTATGTGACGCCACGCGAGGTGATTCTGGCAGCCATTGATCAGGTCAGAACTGAACTGAAGCTGCAACTGAGCAATTTACGCGAGCAGAATAAGCTGGTTGAAGCGCAACGTCTGGAACAGCGCACTCAGTTTGATATCGAAATGATGGTTGAACTGGGCTATTGCTCTGGTATCGAAAATTATTCACGCTACATTTCCGGACGTGATGCCGGGGAACCGCCACCAACCCTGTTCGATTATCTACCGGATAATGCCCTGCTGGTCATTGATGAATCACATGTGACGATTCCGCAGTTGGGTGGCATGTACCGGGGCGATCGCTCACGTAAAGAAAATCTGGTCGAGTATGGTTTCCGCCTGCCGTCTGCGCTGGATAATCGCCCGTTACGCTTTGAGGAGTTTGTGGCGCGCGCACCGCAAAGCATCTATGTTTCGGCAACACCAGGGCGGTATGAAACGGAATATGCTGGTACCGTGATTGAGCAGGTAGTGCGACCTACTGGTTTAGTGGATCCGGAGATTGAAGTTCGCCCGGCAGGTACCCAGGTTGATGATTTATTGTCTGAAATTCAGTTGCGTATTCAGGCGCAGGAGCGGGTATTAGTCACGACGTTGACTAAAAGAATGGCAGAAGACCTGACTGATTATTTAGCAGAACATGAGATCCGGGTACGTTATCTGCATTCAGATATTGATACGGTGGAACGGGTTGAAATCATTCGTGACCTGCGCCTCGGCGTATTTGATGTGCTGATTGGCATCAATCTGTTACGTGAGGGGCTGGATATGCCGGAAGTATCGCTCGTGGCGATTTTAGATGCGGACAAGGAAGGTTTTCTGCGTTCAGAGTCCGCCCTGATTCAGACTATCGGTCGTGCTGCACGTCACGTACGAGGTAAGGCGATTTTATACGGCGATGATGTAACGAGTTCTATGCAGCGAGCCATAGATGAGACACAACGCAGACGGGATAAGCAATCTGCCTTTAATGCAGCACAGGGTATCATTCCGAAGACTGTGCAGAAAGGTGTTACTGATATCTTAGACACTGCCATGACGCATCGTACGCCGCTGCATCAACGCCGCAAGATACAGACAGACCATGTGATAAAGCCAGCGGACCCTTTAACGGCACTGAAAGAAATCAAACGCTTGGAAAAAAACATGTATGCCCTGTCGCGTGAACTCAAATTTGAGGAAGCCGCAGAAATACGTGATCAGATAAAACAGATGCAACAGAGTTTTTAACTGTTTCTAACGGATGTATCATAAAAAAAGCTGCTGAAGATCTGTCTTTCAGCAGCTTTACGTGTATATGCGTACTCTGGGCTCAGACACTACAACCTTCGGGCATCCGGTCTTTGCTACAGCTATCACAAGCGGCAGGCGTGAAGGCATTAGGAAATTCAAGGGTTTCGCTGCCTTTTTTCAAGGTTAAAGTCAGCGGACTATCAGTATCAGAAGGAACAGAATAAGTCAGACTTAAATGAGTACCTGAGTGCACAGTGAATTCGGTCACTTCCTGGTCACCCAGTAAAACCTGCATAGGATGTCCGAAACCGGTACCCATCACATCAAAAGTGAATTTATCCTGTTTTACTGCTGATTTTACCACTCGTACAGACAATTTATGATTGACTGTCCCGGGAACCTGGTCAGTCTCGTTATCCAGCCCAACTGTATTGACT
>CAWUJM010000062.1:0-6999 GCA_963922685.1 uncultured Gammaproteobacteria bacterium
TAACGCTTGCCAGAAACCTGTGGTAGCAAATCACCACATCAGTTTGAAGCGCACCTCTGATCACTTGTTCGGTATAAGTGTACGGGGTGTCGCGTTATCCCTCGTGAGATCTGGCGGCGTCCATGCCGCCAGATGGGACTCGAGAAATGGCGACAACTATGTTTTGCCCGGGTTTGCCCTGCGTCCACCTACCATGCCATACTTCCCGCTGGTTCGCATGGCATGATAGGTTCCCTCAAATGGCTTGACGGCGTATCGGATGCGCTTTGCATACGGTCTTCACCGTGTCTGAGGGCCTACGGCCCTGACACGACTCCGACCGCACGCTCGCGCCTGACGCCTACCCGGGACTATCGGCCATCGCTTCGATCTCCATGGCCGACAGCGTTTGTAAGTCACCTAAGATAAGGAATCTGTTGTGCGACATATCATGAAACGACTGGCCTGCAGCCTGTGCACTGTCGGCCTGATGACCGCCTGTGTCTCCACCGTCAGAACACCCGGCACAGTGGATGCAGCTGCAGTGATTGATCATTATGCTGATATCGCTGCAGCAACATATACCGACTCACTGACCACTGCCAGAACTCTGGATGCTGCCATTGAGCGTCTGCTGGCGAATCCGGGTGAAACTACGCTGACACAGGCAAAGACAGCCTGGCTGGCTGCCCGTGTGCCATACCAGCAAACCGAAGTGTACCGGTTTGGTAATGCGATTGTGGACGACTGGGAAGGCCGGGTGAATGCCTGGCCACTGGATGAAGGCCTGATCGACTATGTCGATGCCAGCTATGGCACCGACAGTGACGAAAATAGCCTGTACACCGCGAACGTGATCGCCAACACATCTCTGCTGGTAGATGGACGACGCCTGGATACATCCCGCATCACACCAGACCTGATTGCCAGTCAACTACAGGAAGCAGGTGGCATTGAAGCAAATGTTGCCAGCGGCTACCATGCGATAGAATTTCTGCTGTGGGGTCAGGATCTGAATGGCACCCAGGCTGGTGCAGGCAACCGACCTTACACAGACTACAGCCTGGACAACTGCACACACGGTCACTGCGAACGTCGCCGTCAATATCTGGCAGCCGCAGCGCAGCTGTTAGTGTCTGATCTGGCAGAAATGGTCGCCAACTGGCAGGCTGGTGGTGCCGCCCGCCAGGCGTTGCTGGAGAGTGGCACTCAGCAGGCGTTGCGCACGATCCTGACCGGCATGGGCTCTCTGTCATACGGCGAGCTGGCAGGTGAACGAATGAAGCTTGGCCTGTTACTGGGCGATCCGGAGGAAGAACATGATTGTTTTTCGGATAACACCCACAACTCGCACTATTACGATACGGTTGGCATCCGTAATGTCTACCTCGGTACCTACACCCGCACAGATGGCAGCCGGCTCAGCGGCCCTGCACTGTCTGATCTGGTAGCAGCACGCGACCCGGCAACAGATGCTGAACTCAGGGCCGACCTGCAGGCGACGCACGCCGCGATGCAACATCTGGTACAACGTGCTGAGCGCACCGAAGCATACGACCAGATGATTGCGGTGGACAACCCGGCAGGTAATGCGGTGGTACAGGCAGCCATAGATGCCCTGATAGCTCAGACAGCCTCTATTGAACGGGCGATCGCCGCCCTGCAGCTGGGCAATATTGCACTGGAAGGTTCGGACAGTCTGGATAATCCGGCTGCCATATTCCGGTAAATATCACTAAGTGAATGGCACAAAGATGTTTATTCTGCGGATCATACGACACCTTTGTGCCACACTGGCCCTGCTGATAACGCCTGCCACCGGCCTGACTGAACCTGCTGCGGCCACCTGGCAGGCCCTGCCACACACCCGCACCGACCTGAGTGCTGCTGACCAGAACCGGGTGCAGCAGATCACACAACCCACCAGCACCTTTACCCAGGCCGAACCTTACGAAGCCATGCCAGGTGGCGCAGCCACCTCACGCAAACAAGTCAATCGCCACGCCTTCTCACAAGCCTCAGCGAACCTCACCTTCGCAGAACAACAACAGTTTGCCTTAGGCAACGCCTTATTCCGCAAACTGTGGGTCGCATCGCCTGCCTCCACTCACGCCTCGGATGGGCTCGGCCCATTGTTCAATGCACGCGCCTGTCAGAGTTGTCATCTGAAGGACGGACGTGGGCACCCGCCGCAAAATCCACAGGATGATGCCACTTCTCTGGTACTGCGTCTGACCCGACCCGATCCGGTCTATGGCGGACAACTGCAGGATAAAGCGATACCCGAACTGGCCGCAGAAGGGCGTATTCAGATCACCTATACAGCACACCCGGTGCAACTGGCAGACGGTACCGTCGTGACATTGCAGCAACCGCATTATCAGATTGCGAGCCTCGCATACGGCCCCTTACACAAAGAGACGACCCTGTCGCCACGTGTGGCGAATCAGATGATCGGTCTGGGCCTGATTGAAGCGATACATCCTGCTGACTTACTCAGCAGACACGACCCGACAGACCGGGATAAAGACGGTATCAGTGGTCGCCTTGCCTTACATCAGGATCCGACCACCCGGACAGTCCGACCGGGACGTTTTGGCTGGAAGGCACAACAACCGACACTGCGCGCGCAGAATGCACACGCATTTGCCAGTGACATCGGCATCGCCACGCCCGATGTGAACCAGCCCTATGGCGATTGCACGGTACAGCAGCCGGACTGCTTCACTCGTGCCACTGGTATCCAGCCAAACCTGGGGCAGACTGAGGCACCTGATCCGGTCCTGGATCTGATCACCTTCTACACGCAACATCTGGCCGTACCCGCGCGGCGCGATGTGCAGGATCCGGCAGTATTACGCGGCAAACGCCTGTTTTATACCAGTGGCTGCACCGGTTGCCACACACCCAAGTTTGTCACCCGACGTGATGCCGCGAACCCGGCACATGCGTTTCAGCTGATCTGGCCTTATTCCGATTTTTTATTGCACGATATGGGTGACGGCCTGGCCGATGGACAGGCCAGCGGACGTGAATGGCGCACGCCACCACTCTGGGGCATCGGCCTCACCCATACCGTCAGCCGACACACTTATTTTCTGCATGACGGTCGGGCACGTAATCTGACCGAAGCGATCCTGTGGCACGGCGGCGAGGCCAGCGCGGCCCGGAACCGGTTCGTTCAGCTGTCGCAGACAGACCGCCAAGCACTACTGCGTTTCCTGGAAAGCCTGTAACACGCTGTCATTCTGTGCGCAGCGAAGCTGCAGTCGCAGAATCTATCTGATCTGCCACTTATCTGCCCGGCTGTATTCCGCGACTTCGCACGGAATGACGCGATATTATCCTGAAAGCAGCGACGAAGGTGATTGTCCCACTGCACTGCAAAGCGTTGTCCGGCCAGGGTGCTCCGGGGGCGTCTGCGGCCCGGATGGCCGCAGCCGAGGCCCCACGGATGGGTTTATGGCGTACCCCGGAGCACCCTGACCGGATAACGCTGACACTGAGATCGCCACATCAGCTCGCATCGCATTCTTTTTACATGCGCTGTGGTGGCAGATGTCCCCAGCGCTGATCAGCCTGCAGCTGCACAGCCTGTAATATTGCCCTGCGCTCAACTTTATCCAGCTCACGCCATCGCCCTGCGCGTACCGAACTATCCAGTATGATCGGGCCATAACGTACCCGCTTCAGACGCGACACTTCGGTACCGACTGCCTGCCATAAACGGCGTACTTCGCGTTTACGCCCCGCCATCAACACGACATGAAACCAGCGGTTGATACCTTCGCCGCCGGACTCAACAATCTCTTCAAACCGCCCCCAGCCATCATCCAGCCTGACGCCCTGCACCAGTTGCTGCAGCTTTTCCGGCGTGACCAGACCGCGCACCCGCACAGCATACTCCCGTGCCAGCTGATAGCGCGGGTGCATCAGACGCTGCGCCAGCTCACCATCATTCGTCAGTAACAACAGTCCACTGCTGTTGAGATCCAGACGACCTACCGCAATCCAGCGCCCGCCCGGTACCGGCGGCAACCGGTCATACACGGTTGCCCGTCCCTGCGGATCAGCCCGTGTCACCAACTCGCCCTCCGGCTTGTTGTACAGCAACATAAAGCGTGTTCTGTCCGTTCGTTGCTGCACCAGCTGATCATCCAGCCGAATCTGATCCGTGGCCTGTGCTCGTGCACCCAACTGCACCACCCGCCCGTTCAGACTAACCCGCCCGGCCCGGATCCGGGCTTCCATCTCACGACGCGAACCCAGGCCTGCATTGGCCAGAATTTTTTGTATCCGCTCGCCGGCGATATGACTCATGATTAACTCGCAACCTTCTACTATAGATGTCTTGCGGACAAACGGCGATGGTGCCAATCACCCACTATCAGAGAGGAACAACCCGATGCTGAACATAGGCGATGCGATACCAGACACAGAGATCCTGCTGACTGGTGGTCGGCGCACAAACCTGTCCACCTATGCGAACCAGCCGCTGGTGTTATATTTTTACCCGAAAGCGAGTACGCCCGGCTGTACCCGGGAAGGTCTGGGATTTACCGCCGCTCAGGCAGAATTTGATGCACTCGGCTGTGTGATTCTGGGTGCTTCACGCGACAGTCTGTCGGCACAGGAGAATTTTAAGGCGAAACAGGGATTTTCGTTTGACCTGATCGCTGATAAAGACGAGACCCTGAGTCAGGCGATGGGCGTTATGGCACAAAAGATGCTGTTCGGCAAACTGTCTGTCGGGATTGAGCGCACCACCTTTCTGTTCGATGCGAACGGCCTGCTGCATCAGGTATGGCGTAAGGTCAAAGTGCCCGGACATGTTGATGCGGTACTGGCTGCGGTAAAGGCCCTGACCTAGCCGATGATGCAGACAGAATCGTTGCGCCTCGCAGTGATTATGGATCCGATCGCCCGGATTAAGATCCATAAAGACAGCACCTTTGCCCTGTTGCTGGAGGCACAGCGACGTCACTGGCAGATCACCTATCTGGAACCTGGCGATCTATATCAGCAACAGGGCCGCACCTTTGCACAGGGCCACACCCTGCAGGTGCGTGATGACCCCGCCGGTTGGTTTGTGCTGGGCGAGCGCACAGATCAGGCACTGGATCAGTACGATATCATACTGATGCGTAAAGACCCGCCGGTTGATGCGGAATACCTGTATACGACCCATCTGCTGCAACAGGCAGCAGATGCTGGCGCGCTGATACTGAATCACCCGCGCGGTCTGCGTGAACTGAATGAAAAGCTGGTGATCCAGCGTTTTCCTGAGCTGACTGTCCCGACTCTGGTCAGCTGTAGTATGGCACGACATCAGACCTTTATTGCACAACATCAGGATGTGATTCTGAAGCCTCTGGATGGCATGGGCGGTGCCTCAATCTTCCGGGTGCGCCAGGAGGACCCGAATCGTCAGGTCATTCTGGAAACCTTAACCGCCAGTGGGCACCGCAGCATCATGGCGCAGCGGTTTATCCCGGACATCCGGCACAGCGGAGATAAACGCATTCTGGTGATTGACGGCGAGCCGGTACCCTATGCTCTGGCACGCTTCCCAGCCGTAGGCGAAACCCGGGCGAACCTGGCAACAGGGGGGCATGGTCAGGGGGTTGCCCTGAGTACGCGGGATCGTGAGATTGTTGCCACGGTTGCACCGCTGTTGCGCAATTATGGCATCTTATTTGCCGGGTTGGACGTCATTGGCGATTATCTGACCGAGATCAATGTGACCAGCCCGACCTGTATCCGCGAACTGGATGCAGCATATCATCTGAATATCGCCGGTCAGCTGCTGGACTGTCTCGCCACCAGGCTCACGCAGTGAGCCGGACAGGTGGCCGGTTGAGAAGTTCAACTGTCCGCAGGTGGTACCAGATACTGCTCACCCTCGTGCTGTTATCCGGCTGCACTGCACCTGCCGGGAACATATCATTCCGTATCCTCGCCTTCGGCACCTATATTGACGTGACACTCAGCGGTGTCACCCCGGCCCGCGCTGCTGCCGCACGTGAACATCTGGAACGTGATTTTGCTGCGATGCAGCAGGCCTGGCATGCCTGGGAGCCGGGTCCGGTCGGACGCATCAATCAGCTGATTCGTACCAGCAGCCCACCCTTTGCTGCCCCGCCTTCAGTCCTGCCCCTGCTCAGACGTGCTCAACAACTGGCTGCACAGAGTGATTATCTGTTTGACCCGGGTATCGGTCAATTGATTGCACTGTGGGGATTTCAGGGTAACGCCCGGTCACAACCACCACCTGCGGACCAGATTCAGGCCTGGCTGAACAGCCGCCCCGGTATCCGGGATATCACACTGGATGGATTTTATCTCAGTTCCGATAATCCCGGAGTTCAGCTGGACTTCGGTGCTATCGGTAAGGGCTATGGCATCAGCCAGGCGATGCAGCGGCTGCATTCCCTCGGCATCCAACATGCCATCGTGAATGCTGGTGGCGACCTGCAGGCCAGCGGTACCAATCAGAGCCAGCCCTGGCGGGTCGCCATCCGCGACCCGCAGGGTACGCCGGACAGTGTGCTCGGCACCCTGTCCGTCAGTGGCGATGCAGCCGTGTTTACGTCAGGCGATTATGAGCGCCACTTTAGCTGGCAGGGAAAACGTTATCATCATATCCTTGATCCGCGCACGGGTTATCCGGCGACAGGTCTATCCTCAGTGACTGTTGTGCATAAAGATGCGACCTTGGCTGATGCTGCGGCAACCGCCCTGCTGATTGCCGGGCCAGCTGACTGGCGACGCATCGCTGATCAGATGGGCGTTGCGGCGGTGTTAGTCGCAGACACACAGGGTCAGGTGCAACTTACGTCGGCCATGCAGCAATATCTGACCTTACGCCAGCCATAACCTGAATATGGCCGCAAATCCGATAGTGTCCGGCTTCAGTGCCAGCGTTATCCGGTCATGCATCTGAACCACACCACCCGCCAACCGATCCACCCCGGAGTCCACCATGAGCAGCACCGCCAACCACCGCGTCACCTGCACCCT
>CAWUJM010000063.1:0-5683 GCA_963922685.1 uncultured Gammaproteobacteria bacterium
CCCTACAACCCTTATTTTTATTGGGGGTTTCTATCGCAGCGGGAATTGCTGTCAGGTGCGGATGCGATCCAGACTGATGTGGTTTGGTACTCTGTAGCTATGAAACCTGATGGTGTCAACTTCAGTGTCAGCATTCCCGGGTCTGCTCTCCGAGGTACGCCATAAACCCAGCCGTGGGGGCTCAGCTGGTTTTATCGTTCGTGCGATGTATGGGTGAGATGCTGGCGTACGGACAGCCAGGCACCCAGCAGACCGAGCAGCGGGCTGCCACAACCGAGCAGCAGGGCCAGAGCGGGGTCGTTCAGGTGCAGTGCGAGGCTGGTCTGGTACAGGCTGCCGAGTTGCCGGAGCGGATTCTGCAACAGGGTGATGGCAGTGAACAGCAGGCCGTAGGCGACCAGCGCACCGGACAGGCCGTACCAGAAGCCTTCGTACAGGTAGGGGCGGCGGATAAATGCCCGGGTACCACCGACCAGCTGCATAATCGCGATTTCATCCTGCTGGTTCTGGATATGCAGCCGGATTGTGTTACCGATGATCAGCAGGACTGCGATGCTGAGCAATGCGGCGAGCAGGGCAATGCCGCGTGTCGCGATGTGGGTGATGGCTGCGAAGCGGTGCAGCCATTGCAGATCAACCTGCGCCGCATCAATTTCAGGCCAGGCCTGCAGGCGCTCGGCGAGGTGTTCGGTCTGGTCAATATGCTGTTGGCTGAGTGCCGGTTGTACCAGAATCACTGCCGGCAACGGATTGTGCTCCAGCAGATCCAGAGCGGCGCCGAAGCCGGAATGCGTGCGGAACTCGTCCATAGCCTGTGTTTTGTCAATCAGCTGCGTCTCTGCGACACCAGGTTCCTGCCGGATACGATGGTGTATCTGATGGATTTCGGGATTGCTCAGATGTTGTGCCAGATACACTGAAATGGTTGAGGCGCTATCGCTCCAGTGCTGATTGTGATGCCGGATCGGGTTGACGATCAGGTAAAAACCGCCAGGCAATGCCAGTGCGATGCCGATCACGATCACGGTCAGCAGGCTGCTGAGCGGCGTACGGCACAGCCTGCCCAGCGTACTGATGGCATCCTGCAGGTGTTGCAGCAGCCAGTTAAACCGGCGCTTCGGATATTGCGGTGTGCGATGTGGTATGGTCATACTGGGTTGATACGGTACAATGCAGACTGACCTGAATATTGTGGGAGAATTATTATGCTGTCTTCAGTCATTATTGCAAAAGGTTTATTCCTTGCTGCCGCAGGTTCGTGGGTAACCAGCGGTACGCTGCTGATGCTGGTATACAGACGGCTGAATACCCTGAATAAGCAGCAGGCACAACAGATCAGGCAGTTACAGCAGCAGCAGAAAATGTTCCGGGAACACCTGGAGGTGTTGCGTCAGCAGGCAGAGCCGCTGACGATCCGCGAGATGCCGGTGACACAGCAAATACCGGCAGAGCAGGGTACCAAAAATGCGTTTCTGCAGGGTTTACTGCAAAGTAACCTGAAGCTGCAACGGGATATGCAACAGATTGCCTGACAGGAGAATATTATGCCAGCAACATTTCAGGTGGGTATTGATCTGGGTACCAGTCGTTCTACCGTCACCACTTCAACCGGACGGCGTTTTACCACGGCCACCTGTGTGGGCTATTGCAAAGACGTGATTGCTCGGAAGCGATTTGGTCGCGATTATCTGTTGGGCGAAGAGGCAGTGGCGAATCGGCTCGCACTGAATGTGGTCTGGCCACTGGCAGAAGGCGTGGTGTGTGAAGAAGATTCTGCAGTAGAGGCCACCCGGCTGGTATTACAGTATCTGCTGGAACAGGCACTGCCGGAACGACAGCCGGGTGATCAGATATATGCTGCGATTGGTGTGCCGGCTCAGGCCAGTCTGCGTAGTAAAAAGATTATTGTGCGGATTACACAGCCATTAGTCGACAAGTTGCTGATTGTCAGTGAGGCATTTGCGGTCGCGTATGCACTGGATCGGTTTGATGAATGTCTGATTGTCGATATTGGCGCGGGTACGACTGATCTGTGCCGCATGCATGGTGCCTTTGCTGAGGAAGAGGATCAGCTCACCCTGACCGAAGCGGGTAATTATCTGGATCAGATCCTGCAGGATGCGATTCTGCAGAAATATCCGGATGTACAGTTATCTGCCGGAATTGTCAGAGCGATTAAGGAAAAACATGGGTATATCAGTGATGTGACCCGGCCGGTCATCGTGCAGCTGACCCGGCAGGGGATCCCGGCTGAATATGATCTGGCAGATGTATTACAACGCAGTTGTCTGCAGCTGGCGCAGCCGATCAGCCGGGCGATTCAGACTCTGGTCGGTAGCTTTGATCCTGATTTTCAGGCCGCGTTACGCCACAATATTATTATTGCTGGCGGTGGTTCCCGGTTACAGGGCATTGACAGGGCAATTGAGCAGAGTCTGGAGGCGTATGGCGGCGGGTGCGCTACCTGTGTTGATGATGCCGAATTCTGCGGCAGTATCGGTGCACTCAAACTGTGTGCGGATATGCCGGATGAGTATTGGGAGCAGTTATATACGACTGACTAGTGGTTTCGAAGTATCAGTAAAGATGTACTGTGAGTATGCCTGCGGGCTGATGGGTCAGAAAATATTCTTAACGCTGGTTTCTGGCGAAGTCCAGCATACGCTGAGTCGATTTTAATGCCTTCTCACGTATTGATTCATCAACAAAGATCTCATTTTCGCCGTTTTGCAATGTATGTAACAGTTTATCCAGATCGTTCATTGCCATCCAGGGGCAATGGGCGCAACTTTTACAGACCGCACCTTCGCCATGAGATGGTGCTTCAATAAACGCTTTGCCCGGTGCCATTTGCTGCATTTTATAAAAAATACCTTTATCCGTAGCTACAATAAATTTTTTATTGGGCAGGCTTTGCGCGGCTTTAATAATCTGGGTGGTAGAGCCGACCTTATCAGCCATTGCAATGATTTCATCCGGTGATTCAGGATGTACCAGTACGGCAGCATCGGGATGCTTTTTAATCAGATCCTGCAGGGAGCGCGCCTTAAACTCATCATGAACAACACATTCTCCCTGCCAGCGTACCATCTCAACGCCAGTGATTTTTTCTATATAGCGCCCCAGGTGGCGGTCAGGTGCCCATAAGATCTTTTTACCCTGTTCCCCCAGCCAGTTGACCAGATCAACGGCGATACCGGAGGTGACGACATAATCAGCTCTGGCCTTTACTTCAATGCTGGTATTGGAATAAACAACAATAGTATGGTCGGGATACTGATCACAAAATGCACTGAACTCATCGGCAGGACAACTTAAATCCAGAGAGCACTCAGCTTCCAGGGTTGGCATTAAGACACGTTTCTCAGGTGTCAGAATCTTTGCCGTCTCTCCCATAAACCGGACACCTGCAACAACAATGGTACCGGCAGGGTGCTCTTTACCAAATCTCGCCATATCCAGCGAGTCTGAAACATATCCTCCTGTTTCATCTGCCAGCTTCTGTAAGTCCGGGCTGACATAATAATGGGCGACCAGGACAGCGTTCTGTTTTTTCAGGTGCTGTTTGATTTTTGTGATAATCTGTTGTTTCTTTGTTTCTGAATGCAAGGGTAAACCGGCTTCAATTGTGGCTGTATCCGGTGCATGGTATCCGGAAGCATCGGGTTTTTTCAGTATCATATTCAGTCCTGTTTGAGCGAGACTGCCGGATGGCATTTGATATGGATTATGATGTATTGATTGTCGGTAGCGGTGCTGCTGGTCTGAGCCTTGCCCTGAATCTTGAGGCACATCTGAAGATCGCTGTTTTAAGCAAGAACACGCTGACCGAAGGTAATACTTATTATGCTCAGGGTGGAATTTCAGCCGTTCTGGACTGTACGGATACACCGGAGTCGCATATTCAGGATACCCTGAATGCCGGGGCGGGTCTGTGTGATGAAGATACAGTCCGGTTCACCATCAATCAGGGTCGTAAGGCCATTGAATGGTTGCTTGCAAGTGGTGTCCCCTTTACCCGTTGCAGCAAAAAAGGTCTGGCTTCAGAGGCACAGCCGGAGAACGCAGTCACTGGTTTACATCTGACCCGCGAAGGTGGTCATAGCCATCGGCGTATCGCCCACGCCGGTGATGCGACTGGTAAAGCGATTGAAACCACGTTACTGGAGCAGGCTGAGTTCAGAAAAAATGTTGACCTGTTTGCACGCTACATTGCGCTGGATCTGATTACGACGCGAACATTGCGGCGTAACGACAATAACCGCTGTATCGGTGCCTATGTGCTGAACCGCGATAACCATCAGATTATGGCTATCCGGGCGCGCTTTGTCATTCTGGCGACTGGCGGTGCCAGCAAGGTGTATCTGTACACCAGTAATCCTGATGGTGCCAGTGGCGACGGCATTGCGATGGCCTGGCGCGCTGGCTGTCGTGTGGCGAACATGGAGTTTATGCAATTCCATCCCACCTGTCTGTATCACCCTGATGCCAAGTCCCATCTGATTACTGAGGCAGTACGTGGTGAAGGGGGCAGGCTCCTGTTACCTGATGGTACCCGCTTCATGCCGCATTTTGATTCACGGTCGGAGCTGGCCCCGCGAGATATCGTGGCGCGCGCGATTGATCACGAAATGAAGCGTCTGGGTATTGCTTCCGTCTTTCTGGATATCAGCCATAAACCGGCAGACTTTATTCTCAGCCATTTCCCCAATGTTCACAGTAGTTGCCTGCAGTTTGGCTATGACATGACAAAAGAGCCTGTTCCCGTGGTACCTGCGGCGCACTATACCTGCGGTGGTGTGATCACAGACTTACGTGGCCGGACTGACGTGGATGGTTTGTACTGCATCGGAGAGGCTGCATTTACCGGCCTGCATGGAGCCAATCGTATGGCAAGCAATTCGTTACTGGAATGCATCGTGTTTGGCAGGGCAGTCAGTGCAGATATTGTTTCCAGATGTCAGTTGGAAGATATGCCTGACATGGTTATTCCGGCCTGGGATGAAAGCCGTGTTACCGATTCTGACGAGCAGGTTGTCATCACACATAACTGGGATGAGATGCGCCGTTTTATGTGGGACTATGTCAGCATAGTACGCACCACGAAACGATTGCAGCGGGCAAAACATCGGATTGATCTGTTACAACAGGAAATCCATGAATATTATAAAAACTTCCGTATTACCAGTCATCTGATTGAATTACGTAATCTTGCTGTGATTGCGGATCTGATTATTCGCAGTGCACTGTTACGGCGGGAAAGCAGAGGCCTGCATTACACTCTGGATTACCCCGGACCGGATCCTGCTATGGCGCAGCGGCATACTATCCTTGACCCTTTGCATCACAATGTCTGGTAACAGGGTGCCTTTGCCACGCAACAGTTGCTCACAGTGTTTGTGATTGACTTTGCAAAAGTCAATCACTTTCCCGTTGCTTTTACCTGTCTGGTTCAGTCTGATGTATAAGCTATTGTTTATAAATAATAAAAACTGTTTTGTCCAGATATTGGCCAATACCGGAAAAGCCTGATAAATCGGTGTGATAGATAACTTATTCATCCGGTTCTGCACAGAGTTATCCACAGAATTTGTGGATAACTGCCGGAATCTGCTGAGCAGTGTGCCCACAGCAATTCCCGCTGCGATAGAAACCCCCAATAAAAATAAGGGTTGTAGGGGTG
>CAWUJM010000064.1:0-5148 GCA_963922685.1 uncultured Gammaproteobacteria bacterium
CGCCTCAAAAACCACTTCGCGACGCTCAACCAACTTTTCAGCGGGAATTGCTGAGTGCTTGTATATGCTATTGACATATACAAGTATGCAGCTAATAATTCAGATATTTTTGTATAAAGTGAGGCTCAGAGATGGTGCAGGCAACTATTTTCACAAACAACAAAAGTCAGGCAATCAGAATACCGAAGGCATTGGCGTTCCCTGATGGGATAAAGAAAGTCAGTATTATCCCGGCAGGTAATGGACGATTAATTACCCCGGTGGAGACCGCATGGGATAACTGGTTTGCAGGTGATGCGGTTACCACTGATTTTATGGCTGAACGTGGACAACCGACTGATCAGGAACGGGAAGCATTCTGATGCTGAAATATCTGCTGGATACCAATATCGTGATTTATACGATGAAAAACCGCCCTGTCGAAGTGCGGGATGCCTTCAATGCGAATGAAGGACGATTGGCAATTTCTTCGGTGACACTGATGGAGCTATTGTATGGTGCTGAAAAATCCAGCGATCCGGCACGCAACACCCGCATTATTGAAGCATTCACAGCCCGCTTAGCTGTTCTGGATTATGACACGACAGCCGCACAACATACCGGCCAGATTCGGGCAGATCTGGCCAAAGCAGGGCAGCCTGTAGGCCCTTATGACCAGATGATTGCAGGTCATGCACGTTCCCTTGGTTTGATTCTGGTGAACAACAATATGCGTGAATTCGAACGTGTTCCCGGACTGCGTTCAGAGAACTGGGTTGCGAACTGAGGACCGTGGGTCACACTTGTTGTTGACTGACGGACTCATCCGGATAAACAGTGGATTGTCATGTCATCTGATCAGACTTCTACGCTCGACAGCATCCTGAACCGGCTGCTGGCAGAACTGCTGCGCACACCTGAACCGGACCGGATCCGGCAACGTATCCGCGAGCTGCAACAGGAGCGCCCCTGGCAGAAGGTTGGTACCTATACCAACCCGGAGGTCAGGCCGGTCGGACAGCGTCAGTACGATCAGCTGATTGAAGCGTTATTCAGCACCACTAACAGCGGCATCACCCGCGAAGCCTTGCTGGATGATTTTCTGCACCGGATCGAACAGGTTGCCAGCCCGGCCCTGTTCGGCCTGGTGCTGGAACGCGACCCGTTATCCGATCCGCCCGGCCAGATAGAGGCCAGCCAGCAGATCAGGCTGCAGCCTGATCTCTGGCAGAACTGGCGCACACACGAAACCGGCTGGCTGCAACGCAGCCCGCTCCTGCTGAAGACCCTGCAGGCACATGCACCGATCGAATTCGGCTTCAGCCCGTTATTACACGAATATGATGATTACCAGGGCGAATTTGATACCTTGCTGCAGGCACAACGCCACCGTATTCCTGACTGGCATACCAACCATTTCTGGCTGAATGCACTGCCATTACCCAGTGAGCACCCACACTATCCGGATCGTGCCCTGTATCTGTTCTATCCGGCCTATGGCGACGAACTGAGTCCGCAGATACCGGCGGGTGCCGCTCAGGAATGGCGTTGTCTGCACTTTCTGGCAGTGGCCTACCGGTTTCTGGATCATCAGCTGCAGAATATCAGCCAGCATATTCACCGTAACCGCCAGGCCTTACTGACTGAGCTGGCACCCGGCATACTGCATCATGAAATCGGTGCCCAGACCCAGGCGATCGCCAGCTATATCAATATTCAGGCCGCCCTGCATGAACGTCTGACACAAGAGGTGACACAGGACGATCTGCAACGTCTGGGTGCCACCATCAATCTGCTACATGGTACGAACGAGCGACTGTATGCCATCACGGATGCATTTAATAATCTGGAACGACGTAGCCAGGGTGAATCGTTTCAACTGAACGCCGTGTTTACCGGATTGGAACACCTGCTCAAATATCGCCTGGCACGAAGCGGGGTGAAGCTGGAGATCACATCAGAACCAGACAAGCTGACACTCAATTCAGACTCAGCCCTGCTCACCCAGCTCCTGATCAACCTGGCGCTGAATGCGATCAATGCGCTGGATGAAGTGGAACCGGATGCACAATCCACAGCACGCTGCATCCGGATACGGGCCAGCCAGGCACAACCGACTTATCCAGTCAGGATCAGCCTGCAGAACAATGGCCCGGGTATTCCGGCAAAATACAGACAACGTATCTTTCAGCGTGGCTTTACCACCCGTACGACCGGTCATGGCCAGGGACTCTATATCGCACGTCTGGTCGCCAGCCATCTGTCAGGTCGGCTGAACCTGTTACCAGATGCGCAACTGGATACCGATATGCATGTCGGTTTTATGCTCGAAGTGGTCGCTGACCGCCGTCAACACATCACAATCCTGCCCGGAGATACTGATGCCAAAAAATAATCAGATATTGATTGATACGTTAGATGAAATGATAGCGGCAGACTCCAGCTTACAACAGGAAACAGTGGAGCTGAAACATTATTTTCCATCACCTATCCTGCCAGAAAGATCTGAAGCAGAAAGACCACATATTCTGGTGATTGATGATGATGAACGTAATTTCTTATATCCCTTACGAGAACAGCATCGCTTATCAGGCTATGACAAAGCATTCACACTACATACTCTGCATCTGACCAGACAATCAGATGTCTTGGTTGAAATCAGTGCAAAAATACAAACATACTACAATATTAAGGTCTTATTTTTAGACCGTGGATTAGATGTCGGTTCATCTGCCATAGATATTATCCAATGTCTCAGAAAACAAGAAGAAACTCGTTATTTGCCGATTGCTATCATTACTAAGGCAAAAGTGCAAGATATGCAGGATGTAGACAGACTACTCAATGTCGGGGCACAACGGGTGATTTTCAATAAAAGAGCAAATGCAACGTTTTTATATGAACTATATACCTCTCTGGAACAACTGGAAGAAGCAATACAACAACAAAAATGGCTTGATCTATGGAATATTATCAATGCAACAGCCCGCCACCAGGCAGACAAGCTTGATGCAAATGCCGAAGCCGAAATCTTAACTGCCTTACAAGATCATTTGATTCATTATATGGGGTATAGTTTCTGCTTTATCCGGGAAATAACGCCCGGTGGAAAACTGAAACTATTATCACCTGATGATTCATTAAAAGATATCGTATTTGAAGAATTCGACCCGGAACAAGTACCTTTTATTCAGTCTGTATTAGATTCAGAAAGCAATATAGCGCAACACATCAGTTATCTTCGTGCAGAACAACTTGGTATCCTGGCCACATCACCGTTAATGGGGAAAAGTGTCTTAGCTTGTGTGATGCGTCATGGTACGAACACATTAGGTACCGTGACAGTATACCGGAAACCTGATCAACCGCCATTCAGGCAAACCGATATTACCTTTATGACCAGCTTTGCAACTGATCTGGGTAATTTATTAGGTGCACGCCGCGCACGTCAGCGACTATATGATCGACAGAATCACCTGCTGAATTTTATTGCTGATGTTGATGCCGCGACACAGGAAGATCAGATCATCGAAAAACTATTGGGCTTGCTCCATGAAGATATTCATTATGACAGAAAAATAGCTAAGACGACATTACGTTTATTAGATCTGGCAACAGGCGACATAGAACGTGCCGGTACGCCAAAAGGATTACAAAATACATATTCCCCGGAACTAAATTTAGAAACCGAACAATCTACTTATACTAAAGCCATCAGACTCGGCGAGCCTTTAAGATCAGGAAATATGCAGGCAGACGGTATCGACCGCACACATACATTGCCCAGTATTCAATCCTGCCTGGTTGTGCCGATGATGGCCGGCAAGCTGTGTCTGGGCGCAGTCAATCTTGAATCAGAAAATAACAATGCATATGATGATGTTGATCAGATGTATGCTTCATCTCTGGCTAAGATCGCAGGCGACGCCCTGGAGGAATTATATGCGAAAAGATTTCAGACAGAATTATTGGACTCATTTCGAGCACTACTCAATCAGAACCATACAGAGCCATTCTTAATTGATCAGGTTTATTGTTCTGCATCTGATTATTTCGGTTTTTCCCGTTTGTTATATATGAAAAGGATCTCTGGTTCAAAATCAGACTGGGCAGTCACTCAGGTAGTGGGTCGTGATGGTAAGCTATGCAGCGATCAGAAAACCCTGATTTGGCATCAATATATACAAGAAAACTGGGAAGATAAAAATGTCAAGCGCACTCTGGATAAAGAAAAGCCACAAGCCGAATTTTTTTCGAGTGATAACATTGATATACCTGAAAGTGAAAGTAAACAGATCAAGATACGGTCTATGGCTGTCGTGCCTTTATATGAACCACCCAAGGCTGCACCTGACTCAGTCTTAGTGTTATTATTCCGGGTGCAATATGCAATTAATGACAGCCACCTGAAGATGTTACGCTTATTAGGTGAATTACTGAATGCAGCGCGTTATCATCAGGCAAAGGTTGGTGAATATCTTATTCAGGCTATGGCACAAATCAACCTGGCAGAACTGGGTGAATCTGCTGCGCAGAGTCGGCATAGCCTGGTCAATCAGTTAGGTACCATCACTAATTCAATTGATCTGTTCCGGGAGAATTTATGTACAAAAGAACAATTTCTAACCCGGATTGCGTTATCGATAGAACGATTAACAAAATCAGTTGATCGCAAGCGGCACTGGATCAAATCACCTGAACCCACGAAATGTGATGCACGTCAGATATGGCAGGCAACAGTGGCAGAATTTGATACTAATGCACAGGCTCAGTGTATCACGCTTGAAACTACAGGGGAGAATATACCATTGTATACTGATGCAGATATCCTGGGCATTATCTTTTTTAACCTGATACAGAATGCACTGGAGGCCTGTCCGGAACACAGTCGAATCTGGTTAGAACAGATCGCAACTGGATCAGAGGATGTGATATTACAGGTGTGTGATGATGGGCCTGGTATTGCATCTGCGATACAAGATACCTTATTTGATCTGGGCACGACAACCAAGCCGACCGGATCAGGCTTTGGTCTGTTTTTTACCCGTCGCCGGATACATGACCTGCAAGGTACCATCAGATTACAGCCGCAACCAGTCGGTACTTGTTTTCAAATTCGTCTGTTTTCAGAGGTTGAAACCCCCGCCTTTCAGGCGGGCAGCTTTCAGC
>CAWUJM010000065.1:0-4971 GCA_963922685.1 uncultured Gammaproteobacteria bacterium
GTTTGAATCGCACCACTGATCACTTGTTCGGTATAAGTGTATTTGTAAGTCACCTTAAATCACTGTTATTGGCTGACCACGTCACATGACCTTACTCACCCTGCGCGAGATACGCCTGAGCTATGGTCATCCTCCATTACTGGATGGCATCCACCTGTGCGTACAGCAACACGAGCGGATCGGCCTGCTCGGGCGCAACGGCGAAGGCAAATCAACACTATTCCGGCTGATCGCCGGTGAACTCACCCCGGATAGCGGCGAACGGGTACTGACCCGGAACACCCGGATCGCCCGCCTGGCACAGGAGATCCCTGCCGGGCTGCATGGCAGTGTGTTTGCCGTGGTCGCCAGCGGACTGGGTACAGCCGCAGCCAGTGTCTCAGCCTATTATGCTGCCAGTCAGGCACTAGCTGATGACGCCAGTGACGCCGCCCTGCAGCGACTGACACAGGCGCAGCAGGCTCTGGAGGCAGCAGATGGCTGGCAGCTGAATCAGCAGGTTGAAGCGATATTATCGCGAATGCAGTTGCCAGCAGACGCTGAGTTTGCTGACCTGTCCGGCGGCATGCAGCGTCGCGTCCTGCTGGCACAGGCACTGGTCTGTGCGCCGGACATTCTGTTGCTGGATGAACCGACCAACCATCTGGACATTGCGGCCACAGAATGGCTGGAACGCTGGCTGCTGAACTGGTCGGGCAGCCTGATATTTATTACCCACGACCGCAATTTTCTGCAACATCTGGCAACCCGGATTGTTGAGCTGGACCGGGGTCAGATCAGAGATTTCCCGGGCAACTATGCCCGATATCAGCAGCGTCGTATTGAGCTGGATCATGCCGAGGCGCAACAACAGGCCCGGTTTGCGCGCAGACTGTCACAGGAAGAGGTCTGGATCCGGCAGGGCATTCAGGCACGGCGTACACGCAATGAAGGCCGGGTGCGTCAGTTGCAGGCAATGCGCACGGCATATCAGGCACGTCGTCAGCGCCAGGGGCAGGCAAGACTCCGGCTGAATCTGGCAGAGGCCTCCGGCAAGCGTGTGTGCGAAGCAGACCGGATTCACTTCGCACGCAACGATCGCGAAATCATTCGTGACTTCAGCACCACGATTCTGCGCGGCGACCGGATCGGCATTATCGGCCCGAACGGATGCGGCAAAAGCACCCTGCTGCAGCTGTTGCTGGGGGAGCTGCAACCGACATCCGGACAGATCACGCCCGGAACTCAGCTGAAGATCGCGTATTCTGATCAACGACGCACACCGCTGGACGAACACCAGACCGTCCTGGATACGGTATCCGGTGGCAGCGAACAGGTCACTGTGAACGGCAAAGCACAACATGTGATCAGCTATCTGGCTGATTTTCTGTTCGCACCAGACCGCAGCCGACAGCCCGTTCAGGTACTTTCCGGCGGAGAACGCAATCGTCTGTTACTCGCCCGACTGTTCATACAACCGGCGAATGTGCTGGTACTGGACGAGCCGACGAATGATCTGGATCTGGAGACACTGGAACTGCTGGAAGAACGTTTGCTCGACTTCAGCGGCACCCTGCTGCTGGTCAGTCACGACCGCGCCTTTATTGACCGGGTGGTGACCAGCACGCTGGTATTTGAGGGTAATGGCAGAATCCGACCGTACGTCGGTGGTTATACCGACTGGCTGCGCCAGCGATCAGCACCAGTTGCTGCTGCGACAGAAAAATCAAAGACACAGCGTCAGACAGCTATCGAACCCACAACATCAGTACAACGCGAGCTGGCTGCCCTGCCGGAAAAGATTGAAGCTCTGGAGACGCAGCTCAACACTGTGCGGGAACAGCTCGCCGCCGCCTATCAGACCGCAGACCGGTCGGATCAGCAGCAGACCTTACAGGCACAGCAGCAACAGCTGGAGGCTGCATTACAAACTGCGTATGATCGCTGGGAAGCACTGGAGACCTGATTCAGAATCGGCTCGGGCGGCACCAGTACTCTCGCACCTGTTTGCGGTCTGGCATGCTGTCATTCTGAAAACAGCGCAGAAAGTGGTTGTGCCACTTCACTGACAAGCGTGATCCGGTCCGGGCGGCCGCAGCCGAGCCCCCACGGATGGGTTTATGGCGTACCTCGGAAAGCCCGGACCGGATCGCGCTGACACTGAGATCACCACATCAGTTCGAATCGCACCCACGGTACCAGATGAGATTGACTTCTCACCCCTGCAATGGCACGACAATATGTCATACTTAAGTTTTTTACTGATTCTGAGCCTGGGCCTGAACACAACTACTGCCGCCTCTCTGTTCAGTACCGATCATACCACCCCGGCACACACTGTTCCCGAAGGCGTGGCGGACCAGGCCATACAACGCTTTAAATTAGCCGACGGTGTCAGCGTGGAGGATGCTGTCGACTCTATGAAGTTGCGTGCCAACCAGCGCAATTTCAAACTGGTAGCAGAACTCCCTCTGTCAGAACAGGTCCGGGCCATGGGTCATTCCGGTCAGTATATCCATATCCTGGCATTCTGCGATGCACTGACTGCCAGCAGAATGGTGCAGTATAATCTGTTATTTGCAGCCTTTCTGCCCTGTCGTATCAGCGTTGTCACAGATGCTGAGGGACAGGGCTGGCTCGTTACCATGAATATTGATCAGATCCTGAGCAGTATATCGTTACCGCCTGAACTGCAGACAGCAGCACAGCAGGTACGCGATACAATACACAGTATCATTGATGCCGGTGTCAATGGTGATCTCTGAACGCAGATTGAGTCACACCCCGGCATAAGGCAGACTGAATGACCACTGACCTGACGACAGACTATTGAATACCACCGCTGAGATTGTTGACGACCTGCGCCAGGGCCGTATGGTCATCATCATGGATGATGCCGGCCGTGAAAACGAGGGTGACCTGGTGATGGCTGCGGAAAAAATCACCCCGGCTGCCATTAACTTCATGGCGCGCTACGGACGCGGCCTGATCTGCCTGACCCTGACGCGTGAGCATTGCCGTCAGCTACGGCTGCCTCTGATGGTCAATGTTGACGACCAGTTGGCGGCTACTAATTTTACTGTATCCATAGAGGCTGCTTCCGGTGTCACTACCGGGATCTCAGCCACTGACCGGGCAACAACTGTGCTGGCAGCGGTAGCCGATCAGGCACAGCCACACGATCTGGTACAACCGGGCCATATCTTCCCACTGATGGCGCAGCCAGGCGGGGTCCTGGTGCGTGCCGGACATACCGAGGCGGGTTGCGATCTGGCCCGCCTAGCCGGTCTGAAACCAGCCGCCGTGATCGTTGAGATCCTGAATGAGGATGGCAGTATGGCACGCCAACCTGATCTTGAGATGTTTGCCCGTCAGCACGATCTTAAGATCGGCACCATCGCCGATCTGATTCAGTACCGCATCCGCAATGAACAGACGGTTGAAGCAATCAGTCATTGTGAACTGCCGACCCGGCACGGCACCTTCCGCCTGATTGCCTATCAGGATCAGATCAGTCACGATATTCACCTGGCACTGGTCTGTGGCCACCTGAATCCGGCGGCCCCGACTCTGGTGCGGGTACATGTGCAAAATACCTTGTCTGACCTGTTCGCCGGAACCTTCAACGACAGCTGGCCGCTGCGGGATGCCATGGATTATGTGGCACAGGCCGGATGCGGTGTGATTGTGATCTTACGCAACTATGATACGAACCGATCTATTGTGCAACAGATTGAAGCACACCGGCTGGGTGCACAGACAACCTCTCGCCACACCGCCCACGACCAGCCCGATGATTTACGCACCATTGGCATTGGCGCACAAATCTTAACTGATCTGGGGGTCCGTCAGATGCGTGTCATGAGCGCACCGAAACACCTGCATGCGCTGGCCGGCTTTGATCTGGAAGTGACCGAATTTGTCGCCACCCGAACGGCCTGAGCTATCTATACCGGAGATCAGATGACCTTACAAACCTTCACTGGCCAACTCTGCGTACCACCACAAGCCCGGTTTGGCCTGGTCGTTGCCCGCTGGAATGCGTTTGTCGTCAACCAGCTGGAGGCTGGTGCGATAGACACGCTGCAACAACACGGCGCAACCGCAGACCAGATCACGCTGGTTCGGGTGCCGGGTGCGTTTGAAATTCCTCTGGTGCTGGATAAGCTGGCAGCACAGGGACGTTATACCGCGCTGATCGCTCTTGGTGCGGTGATCCGTGGCGCTACGCCACATTTTGAATATGTTGCCGGGGAGTGCGTCAGCGGGGTGACGCAAACGATGCGCCAGTATGGCCTGCCGGTCAGTCTTGGTGTGCTCACCACAGACAATCTGGAGCAGGCAATGGAACGGGCTGGCAGTAAGGCTGGTAATAAGGGCAGTGAGGCAGCTGCGTGTGCGATTGAGATGGTCAGTCTGCTGCAGCAACTCAACCCGCCAGAGACCGGTCCATGAGTCACCAGCGTCGTAAGGCGCGTCGCATGGCAGTGCAGGCCTTGTATCAGTGGCAGATTGCCGGGCATCCGGCAACTGAAATCATCACGCAATTTGCCGGACATGCCAGCAGAAAGGTCGATTTTGCGTATTTTCAGGAGCTGACTGAGGGTGTGATCAGCCAGCACTCACAACTGGATAACCAGTTACAACCACAGCTCAGCCGGGCCCTGTCCGGCGTTGACCCGGTTGAACGCGCTATCCTGCGTCTGGCGACATACGAACTGTCACAACGGCTGGAAATACCTTACCGGGTGATCATCAACGAATCCATTGAGCTGGCAAAACGGTACGGTGCCGAGCAGGGTCATCGGTTTGTGAATGGCGTACTGGATAAAACAGCGCAGGTGTTACGCCCGCAGGAACACCGGGCCTGACCCGGCATACTTCCGGGATGATGATACAGAAACAGGGCATCTTATGCTGTCACACGATCAGAACTTCAACAATTCCCGCTGAAAAGTTGGTTGAGCGTCGCGAAGTGGTTTTTGAGGCGTT
>CAWUJM010000066.1:0-4726 GCA_963922685.1 uncultured Gammaproteobacteria bacterium
CACCCCTACAACCCTTATTTTTATTGGGGGTTTCTATCGCAGCGGGAATTGCTGCCATCAAAGCATGGTAATTGACTGCATCTGTTGACATATGGTTGTACCAGATTGACGTTTTCCTGAATCCGTGACTTCGTAGTCCTGATGAGAAGCCAGAAGTCATTGTTTATGCGGTAGTATAGCGTATCGTTAGTCTATCCGGCTTTTCACTCAGATGGTGATATCCGATGCGCTTTCAATTCGGGTAAAGTACCACAGAAATTTATAATTGTGACAGGGGAAACATGACTTTGAAACAGCCGCAGGTGTCCGTGAAGATGCCTTTTCTGGTCAGGTACCGGGCATCAGGCGGGCAACAATTCCACCTTGTCTCTAAGCGATTGATCCATATAGTTTTCTGATTTGCGTTTTTTTCGCGAAGAGTTAAAGCTATAATCCGGGTCATAAAATCTACCTGATATCTTTTCTGGAGGGGGCCCAAAATCTTGTTAATAGTACGACATTATCAAACCATTATACGTACCAGCTTGTAAATTGATCAATTATAGGATTATGCGGGCATGAGCAATAAATTGTGGTTGTTGATGAGCCTGAGTTTGCTCAGTTCTGTACAGGCAGCAGTGCCGGTGAGCACTACTGTGCTGGGCGAGCTGGTGACACCACAGGTTTACAGTGCACCAGCGCAGGTCAGACCGCTGAACCGACCGCAGATTGCGGCTGAGGTGAGTGGTCAGATTCTGCGCCTGCCAGTGCGTGTCGGTGAGGTAGTCGCGGCGGATACTGTGCTGGTTGAGCTGGATTGCCGGATTTATCAGGCACAGGTACAGGCTGCCGGCGCGGCATTGCAGCGGGTGCAGGCACAATTGCATTTTGCTCGTGCACAACTACAGCGGGCACAGAATCTGCGACGCAAAGGCAGTGTCAGCAATGAGATACTGGAACAGCGGCGACTGGCCGTGAATACGGCCAGTGCCGATGTACAGGCGCAGCAGGTACAGCAGGAACTGGCACAGTTGCGGGTGCAGCATTGTCAGATTAAGGCACCGTTTGCCGCACTGATCAGCCAGCGGCTGAGCAGTGCCGGCAGTTATGCGACGCCGGGCACACCGTTGCTGGAACTGGTGCAGCTGGAACAGCGTGAAGTCCGGGCGGAACTACGGACGCTTGCTGCAGAGGCACTGCGCGCCGGGCAGAAGATCCGGTTCCACTATCAGGGACAGGACTATCCGGTGCAGTTGCGCACCCTGTTACCACTGGTGGATGAACGCACCCGCACCCGTGAAGCACGGCTGACGTTCCGTACAGCAGATAAAATTGCAGACATCGGGTCTGCCGGGCGTCTGATCTGGCACAGTACCCGACCCATACTGGCAGCCCAGTATCTGGTACGACGTGATGGACAGCTCGGTATCTTTGTCACGCAACAGAATCAGGCCCGTTTTATCGCACTGGCACAGGCGCAGGAAGGTCAGCCGGTGGTGGTTGATCTACCACAGGAAACGGTCCTGATTGTCGAAGGTCGGCAACGGCTGCAGGATGGTGACACCATACAGGTACACCCATGAAGACGTTCCTGCAGGCGTTATATCGCAATCATGTTCTGGCAAACCTGACGTTTATTCTGGTTCTGGTGATCGGTTTATTATCGTATCACCAGTTGCCACGTCAGCAGGATCCGACGATCAATTTTAACTGGATCGTGATCACTACGGTATTGCCGGGTGCCAGTGCGTTGGATGTTGAAAAACAAGTGACTGACCCGCTGGAAGATGCGATTGAACAGATATCAGACATTAAATTTATCAGCTCAAATTCACGCACCAGCGTATCCAGCATTCTGGTGCGCTTTCAGGATATTGACGAGCGCACCTTCGATAAACGTATCTCAGATCTGCGGCGCGGTATCCAGAATCGCGCAGATGAATTGCCGGCAGCAGCGACTGACCCACTGATTCTGGAGATTACCAGTGCGAATGCCTTTCCGTCAGCCACGGTGGCCATCGTCGGGCAGGCACTGGATGAAGACCTGCGCCGCCAGGCGAAGAATATCAGCAAAGAGATTGAGCGGTTGCAGGGCGTGGATCGGGTTGATCCGGTCGGTTTACCAGAACCGGAACTGCAGGTGTTATTTGACCCGGCAGAGCTGGAAAGACGACGTCTGACCCCGGGACAGATTACCGATACGGTGCGGGCCTTTTTTCAGGACATTGCAGCCGGTGATGTGCGTCTCGGTCAGCAGGACTGGCTGGTCCGGCTGGTCGGTTCAGATGCAGATCCGGGCTATCTGGCATCACGCCCGATCATCGGGGCAGAGAGTGAAATCACACTGGGCCAGGTTGCGCAGGTGCAGCGTGGGCGTAGTGAACCGAGTCAGCTGACCCAGTATCAGGGACGGCCTGCGGTCCTGCTCGGTGTGATGAAAAAGGCGAATGCGAATACGCTGGAGCTGGTTGAGCGCATTAATACCTACCTGACAGCACGCGGGGCCCTGACGGCCAGTCTGGGCATTGAACTGGTGCTGATTGATGATCAGACCCTGATCACCCGCAATGCGATTGATCTGATGCAGACGAACGCCCTGATTGGTCTGTTACTGGTTCTGTGCGTCGCCTGGTTGTTTCTGGGGACACGCATTGCGTTGCTGACCGCGATTGGTATCCCGTTTATCCTCGCAGGCACCTTCTGGATATTGTCTCTGACGGGTGAAACACTGAATGTGATGGTGTTACTCGGTGTGGTGATCGTGCTGGGAATGCTGGTGGACGATGCGGTGGTGGTGGTCGAAGCGATCTATTACCGGATACAGCGTGGTATGGACGCGCTCAACGCCAGCCTGGCTGCGTTGCGCGAAGTGGCGGCACCCGTTACTGCAGCAGTACTCACCACCATGGCAGCGTTTGGCCCGCTGATCATTCTGCCCGGCATTCTGGGTGATTTTATGCGGGTGGTGCCACTGGTGGTAGTAACCGGTCTGGCAATCTCACTGATTGAATCCTTCTGGATGTTACCTGCGCACGTGATCAGTGCCAGAGTCAACTTCCGACAACCTTCCAGGGTGCAGCGGCTGCGGGAACGGTTTACCCGGGCGATCCAGATCCGGTATGTACGCCTGCTGATCAGGGTATTGCGGCATAAGATTCTGACCCTGACCCTGGTTTTTGCCGTATTCGGCACGGCAGTTGCCGGCTTCGCAAACGGCTGGGTACAGGTCAATTTTTTTGCAGCAGATACGATCCGGTTGTTCTATGTGAATGTTGAAATGCCGCCGGAAACACCACTTGAGAACACGCTGGCGAAGGTTGAACAGATTGAAGCTGTGGTGCAACGTCATCTGCGCCCGGGTGAGGCACGGGCCGTTATCAGTTATGCCGGGAATATGTTTACCGAAACAGCACCCCGACTGGGCGATCATGTCGGTCAGATCATGGTCGGGCTGAATCCGAAGACACCGGAGCTGCGGACCGTACAGGCGATGATCGAAGGCATGCGTCAGGCGGTGGAGGCCATACCCGGGCCATTACGTGTGTCCTTTCTGCGTCTGGCGGGTGGGCCACCCACTGCGAAGCCGATCAGCATCAAGGTACGTGGTGATGAATACGCCGGAATCCGTGCAGCAGCAGATCGGTTGCAGGCCATCCTGCGCACGATTCCGGGCATTATCGACATAGAGGATGACGCCAGCAAAGGGCGCAGTGAGCTGGTACTGCGGCTGGATGCGGAAGCGATCCGGCGGGCCGGGCTGAACCCGCTGGAGATCAATCGTACCCTGCAACTGCTGGTTGACGGGTTGGTCGTCAGCGAGATGCGGCACGATGGCGAAAAGCTGGAAGTGCGCGTACGCAGTGACCAGCCGCCCTTACAGGATATCGCCGGATTACTGGACTATCAGCTACCCCTGCCGCAGGGTGGCAACGTTGCGTTACAGACCCTGGTGGAGGCCACTCGCGAATCAGGACTGGGCAACATCCGTCATCACAACTTCCGTCGTGCCATTACAGTGGAAGCCGATCTGGTGGAGGGTGGGCCGGATACCCGTACGGCCAACGCGCAGATCATGGCCGCCTGGCAGGCAGAACGCGCGGCCTGGCCTGACATAGATCTGGATTTCAGCGGTGAGCTGGATGATATCGAAGAAAGCCTGGACAGTATGCTGATCCTGTTCATCGCCGGGCTGGGTGTCATGTATGCGATTCTGGGCACTCAGTTCCGCAGCTACTTCCAGCCGTTGATCATCCTGTCGACCGTCATGATGGCATTTACCGGTGTGACCTATGGCCTGCTGGTGTCACAGAATCCGCTCAGTCTGTACACACTGTATGGCGTTGTGGCACTGGCCGGCATTGCAGTGAATGCAGCGATTGTACTGATCTCTGCCGGTAATTCTCGTCTGCGCAGTGGCATGAGTCTGGTGCATGCCACCTTATATGCCGCGCGGCGGCGGGTGATCCCGATCCTGATCACCTCTCTGACCACGATTGCCGGACTGTTTTCGCTGGCCACCGGACTCGGTGGCAAATCGTTAATCTGGGGGCCGGTGGCAACTGCGATCACCTGGGGCCTGGCCTTTTCAACTGTACTGACGCTGATTGTGATACCGGTCCTGTATCATTTGTTCATGCGCCGCAGCCATTTATTGCAACGACCGGTTAGGTGACTTACAAATACACTTATACCGAACAAGTGATCAGGGGTGCGCTTCAAACTGATGTGGTGATTTGCTACCACAGGT
>CAWUJM010000067.1:0-3052 GCA_963922685.1 uncultured Gammaproteobacteria bacterium
TGGGACTTTCAGTCCCTTGTCCTAACCCACCGTCTTTAGACGGTGGTTGTTAAGTATTATCTGCCTTATCTGACGCTCGGGCTTGACTCATATACGGACTCATATGCAGAAGGCCGGAAACGGCTCAGCTGGTTCATGGATCAATTGCCGGATGAGTCGGTGCGTGAGCCGCTGGAATATTTTGCACAGCGCAAGCTGTTACCCTGGGGGTATGCAATGAGGTCATGCTGATCGGGTCAGCTAGCAGCGATCTCAATTTGAGCATATTCTGCCGAGGCTGCTGTTCTGCAGCTAATCAGCCTGTCTTACCGGGTATCGGGGCAATCTGCTGGCCCATCTGGACCTTCTGTCCGGTCAGTGTCGGTAACAGATTAACCTGATTCTCGCCAAACAGAACAATGACAGTCGAGCCCATATTGAAGCGGCCGATTTCGTCACCGGTTGCGAATCTGTGTGGTGGTCCGGCATAGTCCTGATGCGTGACCTGTCTGGCATGGATCTCACCAGCCCAGACCGTTTCGATATTGCCGACAAAGATCGCACCGACCCAGATCACAACCATCGGGCCGCAGGCCGTATCGAAGGTGCAGACCAGGCGTTCGTTGCGGGTGAACAGTCCCGGGATATGTTGAGCACTGTGGGTATTCACGCTGAACAGGTCGCCGGGGATATAGATCATGTGCTGCAATGTGCCGCTGAGCGGCATGTGCACCCGGTGGTAGTCTCGCGGGGCCAGGTAGATCGTCAGATAGCTGCCTTTGCATAGTGTGTCGGCCAGGTCGGCGTTGTCGCCGAGCAGGGCGGTCAGGCTGTAGTGCTGACCCTTGGCCTGGATCAGTTGTTGATCATCAATGATGCCGCTCTGGCTGACCTGACCATCCACCGGGCTGATGATACTGTCGGCTGCAATCGGTCGGGTGTCAGGTCTTAGTGATCTGGTAAAGAATGCATTGAAGCTGGGGTACTGATCAGGATCAGGTTGTGTTGCTTCAGTCATATCAACCTGATATGTGCGGAGCACATAACGGATCAGGCATTTTCTGATCCAAGGTCGTTCACTGCGCGCCAGGCGGTACATGACACGACCGAGCGCATGTTGCGGTAGCAGGCGCAGTAGCAGGTACTGAATGCGGAAGCTGAGTGGTGGTGTTGGCATGATGTGTCTGCGGTGATGTCGTGTTCTGGTGGTGATTGTTGTTGTGGTTATGGCAGCAGCGGCAGGCAGGACAGAACCGCTGCTGCTTTCTGCACGACACACGGCGATGCCGTTGTCGTGCAGAAAAATGCAGCTTATCTGTCCCACCTGCCGACCGCTGCCCGGTTCGCTCGTTCCCACGCTGCCGCGCGTGGGAACTCAGTGCAGCTGCGTACTGCTCGGGTGGTCTTAGCGGGTAACGATCCGGCCCAGTACCCGGGCCGGATCGTAGCCGTCGGGCCAGAGCAGGGTCAACTGATGGTACTCACCTGCGGAATCCGGTTCTGGCCAGCGCAGTGCTGCCGGAAAACGCCAGGCATCCAGTCGTTGCCCGTCCACCAGAAAACCGGCATACCGGGCCAGGTTCGGGTCGCTCGGCACGCGGTTGCCCTGCCATTCAGTAGTACGAATTGGTGCATTGCTGTGCAGGTGGATGCCTGCCGGGTCTACGACAGCAGAATAGCCGTGTTGTAGTGTGTGCCAGCAGGCAGTGCAGCGACCAGTCTGTAGATCCCAGTGGCGCAAAGTGCCATCGTCAGAGGCGGAGACAAGTGTGCCATCGTTGAGCTGGATCACGTAGCGTACCAAATCCAAGTGCCCGGTAAGGCAGGCTAGTTCCTCTCCGTCAAGCGACCAGCAGCGTAGGGTGTGGTCAACTGAGGCGGAGACCAGTGTCTCATCAGCCAGCTGAATCACATGGCGCACCCAGCCCGAGTGTCCGGAAAAGCAGGCTAGTTCTTCACCATTGAGTGACCAGCGACGTAAGGTTTTGTCATATGAAGTGGAGACGAGTGTACCATCGGTCAGCTGGGTCACCTGCCACACTGAGTTCGAGTGCCCGGTAAAACGAGCTAGTTCTTTGCCATCAGGTGACCAACGGCGCAGGGTCTTGTCTGCTGAAGTGGACACGAGTGTACCATCGGTCAATTGGATCACATGCCATACTGAGCCAGAGTGCCCGGAAAAACAAGCTAGATTGTTACCATTGTTCGACCAGCGCCGTAATGTATTGTCATTTGAGGTGGAGACTAGCGAGCCATCGTTCAGCTGAATCACGTTCCACACGGAGCTAGAATGACCGGTAAAAAGAGCCAGTTCATTACCGTCACGCGACCAGCGGCGCAAGGTACTGTCGGTTGAGGCCGAGATGATTGAGCCATCCGCAAGCTGGATCATGTGGTGCACCCAACCTGAATGACCGTTAAAACGAGCTAGTTCTTTGCCATCAGGTGACCAACGGCGCAGAGTGTGGTCAACTGAAGCAGAGACTAGAGAGCCATCAGCCAGCTGGATCACATGGCGTACTGAGCCAGAGTGACCGGAAAAACGGGCCAGTTCATTGCCATCACACGACCAGCGGCACAGGGTATAGTCAACTGAGGTTGAGACAAGGGAATCATCTGCTAGTTGAATCACATGGCGTACTGGACCAGAGTGCCTAGTGAAATGAGTCTGTTCTTTGCCATCGGACGACCAGTGGCGTAGGGTTTTGTCGGTAGAAGTTGAGACCAAAGTACCATCGTGCAGTGGGATTATGTGGCTTACTAAACTTGAGTGGCCAGTAAACTCAGCTAGTTGTTTCCCGTCGAGTGACCAGCGGCGGAAGGTTTTGCCATCTGAGATTGAAACCAGAGAGCTATCGGCCAGCTGGATCACGTACTTTACTGAACTAGAATGACCGGAAAAACGAACCAGTTCATTGCCATCGGACGACCAGCGGCGCAATGTGTGGTCGTCTGAGGCGGAGACGAGAGTGCCATCGGTGAGCTGGATCACGTGCCGCACCCAGTCAGAGTGCCCGGTACAACAAGCCAGTTCTGTGCCGTCAAGCGACCAGCGGCGCAGGGTCTGGTCGTC
>CAWUJM010000068.1:0-2603 GCA_963922685.1 uncultured Gammaproteobacteria bacterium
TAACCACGAGGGTGGTTGTGCCACCTGACTCACAGAGCGTTACCCGTCAGGGGCTTCTCCGAGGGCGTCTGCGGCCATGGATGGCCGCAGCCGAGCCCCCATGGACGGGTATTCCGGCGACCCTCGGAGCAGCCCCTGACGGGTAACGCCGAAACGAATTTTATGTACCCCAGCTAATTGAATCATACCCAGGCAACAGGCTGAGCGTAGCACATACAATGGTATGAATTAACTCAGAGATCGCCTGAGTGGTGTTCCCGGCACTGACAACTGACACCATCATCGTAATAAGCGCAGAGTGCCCGTGTGACAGGTATGTCGCGTGCCGTTCTGATCCAGCAGCAGATGACCGGCAACATCCAGTCCGACATAACGCCCCTGCAAGGTTTCCTGTGGCCCGCTGAATATCACCTCGCGTCCACGCCACGAGTCATACTGTTGCCATATGTCGAGGTAAGGGGTCAGTCCGGTGTCCGGATAAGTCGTACACAGGGTAAGCAGTGCCTGGATGAGCTGACCAGCCAGCTGATTGCGGTCCGGCATAATACCCAGTGCTTCCAGGCTGGTACCAGGCTGATCAATCTGGCTCTGTTGTATGGGATCCGTGTGGACATTGATACCGATTCCGATCACAACACAGGTTTCGGCGGCGGTGTCAGTGTGCGCTTCCAGCAGGATACCGGCGATTTTCTGACCACACCAGTGCAGATCGTTCGGCCATTTCAGATTCAGCCCAACGGCACCCTGTCGGGTCAGACATTCAGCCAGCACGGCACCGGTCGCAATGCTCAGGCCGCTTACCTGATGCAGTGGCAGCTTATAGGTATAGGCCAGAGATAACAACAACTGTCTGGCAAAACTGCCGATCCAGCGTCGTCCACGCCGCCCACGCCCGGCGGTCTGGTATTCGGTCAGCCAGATAGCGGCCTGTTCCGGCGGTGGGGGGTGTTGCCGGGCCTGACGATTGGTTGAATCAGTAGATTGCAGCAGGGTACAGGTGTGTATCAGGCCTCGTTGTGGCGGCGGTATGGCTGCTAAGATCCGGTTTTTTTCCAGCAGACACAAGGGGCGTTGCAGGTGCTGTCCTGATGCTGCGCATCTCACTGCCGGGCCGGATTGTTGTGCGGGGTCACACATAACTTGAGACAGTGTAAACAGATGCCAGAGCGCTGCTGGTGCCTGCCTGAAAATAGCAGTGCAGGTGGTTGCCCCACTGTGCTGGAAGGGGCATGGCCTGAGGCTGCTCTCCGGGGGCGTCTGCGACCCGGACGGCCGCAGCCGAGCCCCACGGATGGGTTTATGGCATACCCCGGAGAACAGACTCCGGGAATGCTGACACTGAAGTTTCAGCGTAGACAGCTACCAGCGTCGTCAGCTAGAATAGTCCGCCAGCAATGAAAATGTGATTTTAACCTCTTCGTTCATGATCAGGCAACGTACCTTAAAGAATATCATCCGCGCTACCGGCGTTGGTCTGCACACGGGCACAAAAACACGCCTGACGCTGCGTCCGGCAGCTGTGGACACCGGCATTGTGTTCCGCCGTACCGATGTGTCCCCTGCTGTATGTATTCCGGCCCGGGCCTGCTATGTCAGCGATACGCGACTGTCCACAACACTGGCTCGTGATGGCGCACAGATCTCCACTGTGGAACATCTGCTTTCCGCATTTGCCGGACTCGGTATTGATAATGCGTTCGTCGACGTCGATTCACCTGAAGTTCCGATCATGGACGGCAGTGCCGGACCCTTCGTATTTCTGATTCAATCTGCTGGTGTTGAGGAACAGAACGCTGCAAAACGTTTTACCCGCATTCTGCAGACCGTTGAAGTCCGGGATGGTGACAAAATCGCTCGTTTTGAGCCATTTAATGGCTTTAAGGTCCGCTTCAGCATTGAATTCGATCATCCGGCAATTCAGGACCAGTTTGCCTCCGTAGCGATTGACTTTTCTTCCACTTCATTTGTTAAAGAAGTCAGCCGCGCACGCACCTTTGGTTTTCTGCGTGATATAGAAAACTTACGGGAACGCGGTCTGGCACTGGGTGGCACCATGGACAATGCAGTCGTGGTGGACGACTTCCGCATCCTGAATGAAGATGGCCTGCGTTATCAGGATGAATTTGCTAAACACAAGGCACTGGATGCGATCGGTGACCTGTATCTGCTCGGCAACAGTCTGATCGGCCAGTTCAGTGGCTATAAATCGGGCCATGCGCTGAATAATCTGTTGCTGAACACCCTGCTGCAACGCACAAAGGCCTGGGAAGAAGTCACCTTTGCTGATCAGGAAGCCGCGCCTATCTCTTACATGCAACCGGTGCCGCAATTTAACACCGCGTGACATTGAGCAGAGCACTGCTGGATCTCGGAGCGTAGCGCAGCCTGGTAGCGCACCACAATGGGGTTGTGGGGGTCGGGAGTTCGAATCTCCCCGCTCCGACCAGCAAACCGGGAAATAACAGGCCAGGATTCCCGTTGACCCGCTGATCTTTCTCCGCTTACAATGTTGCCGCCCTGGCCGGACGACGGGGTATAGCGCAGTCTGGTAGCGCGCCTGCTTTGGGAGCAGGATGTCGGGGGTTCAAATCCCTCTACCCCGA
>CAWUJM010000069.1:0-2575 GCA_963922685.1 uncultured Gammaproteobacteria bacterium
AGTAGCGTTGCCGGATTGTCTCGGCGGTTGCGACGCGCGTTTTGATGGCGATGGTGGCCGGATCGCGCAGGTAACGCTGCGCAATCCTCTGGATTTCGTGCGGCATGGTTGCCGAGAACAGGGCGACCTGGCGTTCTGCCGGGGTCTGTTCCAGAATCCATTCGACATCGTCGATGAAGCCCATGCGTAACATTTCGTCTGCTTCGTCCAGCACCAGTGTGGTTAGCTCATCCAGTTTCAGGGTGCCGCGCCGCATATGATCCATCACCCGTCCCGGGGTGCCGACCACGACGTGTACGCCACGCCGTAGCTGACGGATTTGTCCGCTATAATCCTGTCCACCATAGATTGGCAGGACGTGAAACCCGGACAGTTGTTGCGCATAACGCTGAAACGCCTCGGCGACCTGGATTGCCAGCTCCCGTGTTGGTGCCAGTACCAGTACCTGCACCGTTCTGGTGCTCAGTTCCAGACGTGCCAGAATCGGCAGGGCAAAGGCGGCTGTCTTGCCGGTGCCGGTCGGAGCGTGGCCGAGCAGGTCCCGCCCGGCGAGCAGGGGCGGGATGCTTTGTGCCTGAATCGGCGAGGGGGTCTCGTAGCCGACCGATTCCAGGGCCTGAAGCAGGTATCCGGGCAGTTGCAGGTCGCTAAAATGCAGGTTGTCTGGTGTTGATGTCATGCTGGATAATTTGTGTATAAGTGTCTGGTAATCATGAGGGAAAGGACGGTGCTGTGTGCAGGGTGCGGAAATCACTGCACTTACAGTCAGAGGCGCGATGCAGACTGATATGGCGATCTCAGTATCAGCGTTATCCGGATAACGCCTTTAAGTTTCACCGCTGTAGCGTATCAGCCCACATCAGTTTGTATCGCATCCGGTCTGATCCAGTGATTCCACCCGCAACCGCACACCTTCATCTGCGATGTCCGGCAGTTCGGTAATCCTGGCCAGTGCAGTGTTCATCTGTTGTTCCTGTACCGGATGCGTCAGCATCACCAGTGGTACCTGATCAGAACCCGCTTCCGGTTTCTGCTGCAACATGGCTTCAATACTGATACCGGCCTCTGCCAGGATGGTTGTGACTGCTGCCAGTACCCCCGGTTTATTGTGTGCCGTCAGCCGCAGGTAATAGGCCGTTGTCACTTCGGCCTGCGGTAGCAGGGGAATGTCAGCCAGTTCTCCGGGCTGGAATGCCAGGTGTGGCACCCGGTTGTGCGGATCTGTCGTCAGGGTGCGCGCAACTTCGATGATATCGGCTACCACTGACGAGGCGGTCGGTAATGCGCCGGCTCCCGGACCGTAATGCAGGGTCTGCCCGACTGTATCGCCCTGAATCAGCACGGCGTTCATCACGCCATCCACACTGGCCAGCAGGCACTTTGCCGGAATCAGTGTCGGGTGTACCCGCAGTTCTATGCCCTGCGCAGTCTTACGTGTGAAGGCGAGCTGGCGGATGCGATAACCCAGCCGTTCTGCGTTCTCCACGTCCTGCGGTTGTATCTGTCCGATGCCTTCGGTATAGCAAGCGGAAAACTGTAGTGGTATACCAAATGCCAGTGCGGCCAGAATGGTCAGCTTATGCGCAGCATCCACACCTTCCACATCAAATGTCGGATCGGCCTCGGCATAACCCAGTGCCTGCGCTTCCTGTAACACGTCAGCAAAATCGCGTCCCTTATCCTGCATCTCTGTCAGGATAAAGTTGCCCGTACCATTGATGATGCCGGCCATCCATTCGATATGGTTGGCTGCCAGTCCTTCGCGAACTGCCTTGATGATCGGGATGCCGCCGGCCACGGCTGCCTCAAACGCGACAGTCACACCATATTGCTGGGCTGCGGCAAAGATTTCGTTACCATGCAGGGCGATCAGCGCCTTGTTTGCGGTCACAACATGTTTGCCCTGCGCAATCGCCTGTAATACCAGTTCGCGCGCCGGAGTACAGCCGCCGATCAGTTCAACCACGATATCCACTTCCGGCTGGGCGACCAGCCGGAACGGATCATCCATCATCGCCACCCGGGCCAGTGCCTCCGGTGTCATCCGCAGGCTCCGGCTGGATGCGTGGCTGACGATGATCTCACGTCCGGCACGGCGCGCAATCTCCGCTGCATTGCGTTGCAGTACAGCCAGGGTACCACCGCCGACGGTGCCCAGGCCCAGTAGTCCGATCTGAATAGGTCGCATCTTGTCCTCCGTTATTCACACTACGGATCAGTGTTGAAATAAGTCCCAGTCTGGTGGTGGGGTAAAATGAAACTGTTTGTTGTCCAGCGGGATGTTGCGCCGTATAGCGTAAAAACGCAGTTGTGTCGTCTGATCCAACTGGTCCACCCAGGCCAGGTGATGTAACACATTGTCACGCAGGCCCAGTGTCACTTGTTTCAGGTCGTGTTCTGGTGCCACAGGACGCAGGTCCAGCCATAACAGTCCGTTCTGTTCACCCAGTTCAACCGCGGTAAAATGTGTTTCCAGTGTTTCCATGCCGAGTAAGACAGCTGCCGGTGTACCCTTCAGTGCCAGGCGCTGATAATATTGCGTAATCTGTTCCAGGTCATCTTCCACCAGCCAGAT
>CAWUJM010000070.1:0-1727 GCA_963922685.1 uncultured Gammaproteobacteria bacterium
GTCTGACCTGTATCTTTGTCGATAATGGCCTGCTGCGGCTGCACGAAGGCGATCAGGTGATGGATACCTTCGCGCAGCAACAGGGTATCCGGGTGATCCGGGTGAATGCAGCAGCGCGTTTTTTTGCGGCGCTGGCGGGCGTTGCTGATCCGGAACAGAAGCGCCGGATCATCGGTAACCTGTTCATACAGATATTTGCTGAGCAGGCCAAACAACTCACTGATGTGACTTGGCTGGCGCAGGGCACCATTTATCCTGATGTGATCGAATCCGCTGGTGCGGCCTCAGGCAAGGCGCACGTGATCAAATCGCATCATAATGTCGGTGGTCTGCCGGAACAGATGCCGCTGCAACTGGTGGAACCGCTGCGGGACTTATTCAAAGATGAAGTCCGTCGTATCGGCGTTGAGCTGGGTCTGCCGGAGGCGATGATCTGGCGTCATCCGTTCCCCGGGCCCGGACTGGGTGTGCGCATTCCGGGTACGGTGACAGCAGAATCTGCTGATCTGTTACGTCAGGCCGATGCGATCTTTATTGAAGAGTTACACCAGGCTGATTTGTACCACGAAGTCAGCCAGGCATTCGCCGTCCTGCTGCCGGTAAAATCGGTCGGCGTCGTCGGTGATGCGCGTTGTTACGGCCCGGTGATTGCACTGCGGGCAGTAAACACGATTGACTTTATGACGGCTGAATCAGCACAACTGCCCTACGCCCTGCTGGAACGGGTATCACGCCGGATGATGAACGAGATCGCTGGCATTTCGCGTGTGGTCTACGATATCTCCAGCAAGCCACCGGCTACCATCGAATGGGAGTAACGCCTTGCAGTGAGGTGGTACGCTGCCAAGGCTACAGGTGTTATTTACGACCTGGTATCTTCGCGGCGAAATTCGCCTTCTATATAATGAGAGTACTGCGATGTTTGTGCGTGGGTTGCACCGGGTCGCAATATGCCGCGTTGCTGCAGTATCCGCAGGAGATGGTATGACGGCGGATGGTTGGAATCAGTAACAAAAAGCCGATCGTATCGGTGATAAAGCCTGGCAACAGGAGTGCAAAGCCGACGACTAACAGGGCAGTGCCCTCCATCAGTTCCAGGGCGGGTAGTGTGCCCTGCTGCATTTGCTGCTGTGCGCGAAACGCAACTGAAAACCCCTGCGTACGCACCAGCCAGCCGCCGAGTGCAGCGGTCAGTATGGACAACAGAATGGTCCAGCTGGTGCCGATCTGGCTGCCGACTTCAATCAGCACATACAGTTCCAGCAGCGGTGCACCAACAAAGATTATCAGAAACAGGCCGGTCGGGTTCATAGTTGTCATCCAGTAAGAAGAATAAATATCCCCGGCGAAGCCGGAGGCTTCAGGGCGCCTCTGATAATTCAGTTCCTAATATTTTAGCACTAATAAAATCAACAGTTTACATATTCACCGCGCGTGGAAATAACAATTTTCAGAGGTTCCCTATAGTGATGCAGGTGGTTGTCACACTGTACCTGAAGAAGCACTCCCGGGTCTGTTCTCCGAGGGTGTCTGTGGCCCGGACGGCCGCAGCCGCGCTCTCACGGATGGGTTTATGGCGTACCTCGGAGCTCAGCCACGGAAATGCTGACACTGAGGTTGACATTATCAGGTTTCATGATTCCGGCGCATCAGTCTGAATCACACCCGATGACTCCAGCAATTCCCGCTGCGATAGAAACCCCCAATAAAAATAAGGGTTGTAGGGG
>CAWUJM010000071.1:0-1714 GCA_963922685.1 uncultured Gammaproteobacteria bacterium
CCAGGCGCTGATAATATTGCGTAATCTGTTCCAGGTCATCTTCCACCAGCCAGATGTCCCGTCCATCGGCGATCACCTGCCGGATCTCCGGTGTCTGGTAATCCCAGCGAAACTGAGCTGGACGCTGCAAACGGAATATTCCGGTGGCTATCGCCGGTGTCATCGGGGCACCCACAGCATAGACGCGTTGCTCAAAGCGTGCCTCAAGTGTTTTAAGTCCGGTCAGAAAATGATCTAATGCCGCTCGTGCACTGTCTGCTGCCAGTGCTGTCTGGCTGAGAACCAGACACGCGCAGGCTATATTAACAAACCTTTTCAATGTTTTTATCCCTTTGATCAGCTTAATCTTTCATGTGATCCTGTGCCTGTTTTGGCAGACTGCATCAGCGGCTGCCGAGCTGCAGGGTGTACGGATTCAGACCGGAACAGAGACCACTGAATTGATTTTAGAGTTCGACCAGTCGCCTGAATACAAATATTTCCAACTGGATAATCCGCACCGGCTGGTATTTGATCTGGCTGATACCCGGGTACCGGAACAGTTTCAGCTGGTGCAGGGTGCAACGGCTCTGGTGCGCAGTGTACGCTATGCGCGCCGGGCTGAAGACGTGCTGCGGGTGGTGTTTGATCTGAAGACGGTACCTTATCCTGAGGTGCTGAGCGCGGCTACCGGACAGGCACACCGCTTGATCATCCGTTTACACAAAAATAAAGACCTGTTACAAAAGACTGAAAAGACCACGCCTGCTCAGCCTGAGCCTCGTATCTGGGTAGTTGCACTGGATCCCGGTCATGGTGGGCAGGATCCGGGGGCTCTGGGTAAGGTGTACGGTACGCAGGAAAAACGGCTCACTCTGCAGATTGCCCGTCGGTTACAACAGGCACTGGCCGCACGTGATGACATCCGGGTGGTGCTGACCCGCGAGACAGATACTTATGTGCGTTTGCGGCACAGAATCGCGCTGGCGCGCAAGCAGCAGGCCGATCTGTTTGTTTCCATTCACGCGGATGCATTTCGCGATCACCGGGTGCGTGGGGCTTCGGTATTTGTGTTGTCCGACAAGGGGGCGTCCAGCGAGGCCGCTCGCTGGCTGGCAGAAAAAGAGAATCAGGCTGATTTAATCGGCGGGATCAGTCTGGAAGATAAAGAGGATATGCTGGCCTCGGTGCTGCTGGATATGTCACAGAGTGCGGCCCGCAGCAGCAGTCTGTCTGTCGCCGGGCATGTCTTCCAGGCACTGCAGACGGTGGGGAAGGTGCATGGTCAGCGTGTGCAGCAGGCAGCGTTTATTGTGCTGAAATCACCGGACATCCCGTCTTTGCTGATTGAAACTGGTTTCATCTCAAATCCGGCTGAAGAACGCCGCCTGCGCGATCCGGGTTATCAGACCAGACTGGCAAATGCGATTGCGCAGGGTATCTTCAGCTATTTTGACAACAGATGATACGCACAAACCTGTTAAACAGACTATTTTTGCCGATCTTCCTGGATGGCCCCACATGTCATTCTGCGACGGCAGCGATGCTGCCGTGCAGAATGACGTTGTTGTGTGTGAGGTGCCCTTAGGCGATCTTTGAGTTAATTCATACCATTGTATGTGCTACGCTCAGCTTGTTGCCGGGGTGTGATTCAAACTGATGTGGCGTAATAGCCGGGGCACATAAAATTCGTTTCGGCGTTACCCGTCAGGGGCTTCTCCGAGGGTCGCCAGAA